>JALHNX010000029.1:35749-39625 GCA_022843305.1 Pyrinomonadaceae bacterium
GACTAGCTGCTATAAAAAACCCCAACTACACCCCCGCAACTCAAAACTCGACTCTCGACTAAAATTTATGGAACCGAGTTTAGCTACTTATTTAGCACTTTCAGGAATTTTATTTACCATCGGCGCGGTCGGCGTTATTTTCAAGCGCAACGCGATCGGGATGTTCATGTGCATCGAGCTGATGCTCAACGCCGTCAACCTGACGTTCGTTGCTTTTTCGCGCCATTACGCCGATGTTACAGGACAGCTTTTCGTCTTTATGGTGATGAGCGTGGCAGCGGCAGAAGCGGCGGTCGGGCTTGGCATCATCATCGCGTTTTTCCGCAACCGTGTTTCGGTTGACGTTGACGACGCGAGCATTTTGAAAAATTAAGGTTTTGAGTCCCGCCTTCAGGCGGCTTGCGCTTATTTTTCAGAAGGTCTGATTTGTAAAGAAAAGCCCGGGCTTGTGCCATGCGGGACTCAGAACGAGTTTTATGTCGGTAACGATTCGACAAGCAACAAAAACTGATGCGAAACGGATCGCTGAACTGGAGATGAAGCTCGTCCGTCAGCATCAACAATATGACCCGACGCGCTTTTCGCTGATCGTGAGCAAAGATCAAATGGCATCTTTTTTCGGTAATCAGACAAAAGCCGAAGACGCGGCGGTTTTGGTCGCCGAACTGGAAGGAAAAATCGTCGGAATCGCTTATGTCGCATATGAGGCGAAAAATTACGCCGATCTGCTTGAAAACGCCGCGTGGCTGCACGACATTTACATTGACGAAACGGCTCGCGGACAAAACGCCGGAAAACTTTTGATCGAAAAATCAATCGAAGCCGCGAAACAACTCGGCGCGGATAAACTGATGCTTTCGGTCGCGGCGAAAAACACTTTTGCCCGCGAATTTTTCGATCGGCGCGGTTTTAGGGAAACGATGGTCGAAATGATGGTTGACTTAACTGACGGGAAATGAAAATTAGATTATTTATCATCACAATCGGCATTTTATTAATGACCCAAGTTTCTTGCGGACAAAAAAAACAAGCGCTTGAGACTTTACCGGAGGTAAAGAATCCGATGACCAATACGGGGCTGGATTATCCTGCTTTAGGCAGGCAGAGCGGAGAATTTGTCAAAGCAATGATGAGCAACGACTTAACCAAGATCGTCGATTTCTCTCATCCGGTAATAGTGCTTCAATCCGGCGGAAAGGACGAAATGATCGAGTATTTAAAGAAATTCCCCATGAACGATCCGCAGATTGAAGGTCATGTGTACGAATCGATCGAGGTCGTCGAAATAAAGCCGGTCGTCGAAGCCGCTGGCGAGCTGTTCGCGGTCGTCCCGATCCGCTTTAACGTTAAAACGCCGACCGGAAAGAAGTTTGCCATAACTTCGATGGTCGGGATTTCGGCTGACAACGGGGTAAATTGGAAGATTTCTTTTGGGATTCGATCAGAAGGATTTTGATGCTTCATTTCCAAAAGCCGCCGGAAAAGTTCAAATTCCGGCTGATCGAGAATCGAAAGGGTCTGAAGACGAATAGATTTTTATTTTACAAAAATGACTGAAAACAATTTTTTAAGTCTAATAATTTTCGCGCCGCTCGTCGGTGCCGTGATCAACTGGCTGATCGGCGGGCGTTTGAAAAATGAACTTTTCAGCGGCGTGGTCGCCTGTTCGGCGGTCGGCGTTTCGTGCGTTGTGGCGTTTATGATCGCTTTCGGCATCGGAACAGGACAACCCGGCGCGCTGGTTGCCGATAAACCGGTTCTCGACCAGATTTGGACGTGGATTCAGGTCGGCGGATTTCGCGCCGATTTCGGTTTGGGAATGGATCGCCTTTCGGGAATTTACGCGTGTTTTATCACGTTTGTCGGTTTGCTGATCCATATTTTTGCGACCGGATATATGCACGGCGACAAGAGCTTTTACCGCTTTTTCGCGTATCTGAATTTGTTTATGTTCTCGATGCTGACGCTCGTTTTGGCGGACAATTATCTGCTGATGTTCGTTGGTTGGGAAGGTGTCGGTCTGTGTTCTTACTTGCTGATCGGTTATTACATCAAGCGCGACGAAGCGCGCAAAGCGGCGAAAAAGGCTTTTGTCATGAACCGCATCGGCGACTGGGGCGTTTTGATGGGCATCTTTCTGATGTTCAGCTTAACGGGTTCGATCTCGTTTTTCGACAAAACCGTTGACGGCACACAGGTGCAGAGCGTTTTCACGTGGGTTGCAAACAATATTTCGGCGGCTGATCCGTTCACGTGGGGCGCGATTACGATGGGCGGTTTAACCTCGATCGCGGTGCTTTTGTTTATCGGCGCGACCGGAAAATCGGCGCAGATTCCGCTTTTGACGTGGCTGCCCGACGCGATGGCGGGTCCGACACCGGTTTCGGCTTTGATTCACGCGGCGACAATGGTGACAGCGGGTGTTTATCTCGTCGTCCGCTCGAACGCGATCTTTCAGAACGCGCCGACAGCGATGTGGATTGTCGCGGTGATCGGCGCGGCAACGGCGATTTTTGCGGCGACGATTGCCATTGCGCAGAACGATATTAAAAAAGTTCTCGCTTATTCAACCGTTTCGCAGCTCGGCTTTATGTTTCTGGCGGCGGGTGTCGGCGCGTTCACGGTGGCGATCTTCCACGTTATGACGCACGCGTTTTTCAAAGCGCTTTTGTTTCTCGGTTCGGGTTCGGTGATTCACGGAATGCACCACGAACAGGATATGCGGCGGATGGGCAATTTGAAAAAATATATGCCCGTAACGTGGATTACGATGGGCATCGGCACACTGGCAATCGCCGGAATTCCGATCTTTGCGGGCTTCTTTTCAAAAGACGAGATTCTTTATAAAACCTTCGCCGCCGACAAGTATTTCCCGAACGGACCTTTTCCGGGCAATGAGATTTTGTGGGTTGTCGCTGTCGTGACGGCGATTTTGACCGCAATTTATATGACGCGAATGATGGTTATGACGTTCTGGGGCGAAGAAAGATTTCATCTCGCTTTGCCCGACGGCGATCATCCGCACGATGCGGCACACGCCGAGGAAAATGCGTTTGCGGCGGGCGATGCGGCGGACGCGGCAGTGCCGCACGACGACCCGCACGCGCTCGCGCATCATCATGATGACGAACTGCACGCGCACGACGGCGCGGAACACGATTCGGCACACGACGACCACGACGATGACGAAGAACATCATCACGCACTGCCGCAGGATTTCAAACCGCACGAATCGCCGTGGACGATGACCGTGCCGCTGATTGTTTTGGCGTTTCTTTCGACCGTCGGCGGACTTGTCGGAATTCCCTACGCCCTGAGTTCGCTGGTCGGCGCGGGCGACATCAACTCGTTTGAACACACGCTCGACCCCGTGATCTATCAACGCCCGGCACAAAGTCCGGCGGAGAAAACTCCGTCAATGTCGGCGTTAAATTCGCCGGAAGGAAGCGAAACCAAACAAGTTCCGGCAGTTTCGGAAACCAAACCCGCCGCCGATTCGCATTCGCCCGAGGCGATTGCCACAGAACGCTGGCTCGCGCTTTTGTCGGTCGTGCTGGCAATGCTCGGCATCGGCATCGGCTGGTTCGTTTTCACTAAAAACCCGCTCCGGCGGATGCCGAAGATTCTCGAAGACAAATGGCGCGTGGACGAGTTTTACAACGGTTATATCGTTGACCCGCTGACCAGATTTTCGACCAAAGGTTTATGGCAGGGCTTCGATCTCGGCGTGGTTGACGGCATCGTCAACGGCGCGGGCTATTTCGTCGCCGAACTCGGCAACATCGTGCGCCGTGTGCAGGTCGGTTTCGTCCGAAGCTACGCCGCGTTTATCCTTTTCGGCGGTCTGATCGTCATCGGATATTTTATTTATTACGG
>JALHNX010000030.1 GCA_022843305.1 Pyrinomonadaceae bacterium
TTTCACCCAGAAATTGAAAAGGCGACTCCGAAGAATCGCCTAAGTCAATAAAAATGGTGGCTTGGGACAGAATCGAACTGCCGACACGCGGATTTTCAGTCCTAAATATTGTAATGCTTGAGTTTACTTTGGGCGGATATGGCTTGATTGATGGAGGTTTTAGATTACCTGAATTTGGCTAAAACGGTGTATCTTGTTCAAAATTGGATGATTTGTTGCACTAAAGTTGCACGAAGATTATGAAGTAAAGCAGAACGGATTTGCAATAATATTTTAATATTTGTAGTGAACTAAAAGTAATGCTCAAACAATTTCTGACGTGGACTTTCTAAACCAATCGCCGCTTGTGATCGAAACTGATGATTGGGTTGGGTAGAAATTCTAATTTTCTAAAGCGGATAATCTATTTGCAAAAGTTCTTTCACAATTTTATTGGTAATTCTCTCTTCCTGCTCGGTCATTTTTGCGGTGCGGTCTTCCAGCAGATTGCTGATAAATGCGCGGTTAAATTGTTGGACAGGGACGTAATTTGATTCTTTTCTTAATCGTTGGTCAAGATGATTGGCGATTTCGTTGTGCATCAGCGGAAAAACTTTTCCTTTGAACTCTACTTCATCCGCCAATACATCAAGAAAACATTCTTTGGCGTTATCTCTGGTATGCTCGAAAAACTGAATCGCTTCTGTCGAAGTCTTAAAATCGGATTCCGTGCTTTTGTCGTTTTCGTCAATCGCGGTAACGCGAAAGATACGACTCTGTTCGAGCAAATGTTTGGCGGTTTCGTAGTCCGCTGTAATAATTCGTCGTATTTCTTCTCCAGTCATAAATCCCTCCTTTGAGACATATTCATACAAGCGATGCCCCGATTTTATCAATAAAATCAACCATCAACAAAAGACTCGGAAACTTCCGAGCTTTTTATCAACTTGTAACGCATATCGCTCGAAGCGGCTAATTGGCTGGCATAATCTGCTTTGGCGCGGACGATGGCGTTGTCAATCATATTGTCGCCTTTGACTTCGATTAGGGTGTATGAATCGTCAAGCATTTGGACAAGAAAGTCCGGGTAATAGCTTCGCAAAGCGTGTGATTCGGGGTCAATATAGTTGATGGCAAAATCGGTTTGTCCGTGCGTGAGCATTCCCGTGAACCAGACTTTTTTGATTTTTTTGCTTGTCAGAAGATTCCAAAACAAATCGTTTTCGGGTTTGCTGTCGAAGCAATAATTATCGAGATGAAAAGATTTGTCAGCAAATGCCTTAAACATCGCGTCGTCGCGGTTTGCCCGCAAGCCTTTTTTGACTTTGACTTGGTAATAATCTTTGTCTTTGGGCTGTTTGATAAGTTCTAATTCGATGTCTTCTTTCTTCTCGTATTCATCAAGACGATAAAGCTCGTTGAATAATTTCGGAATTAAGTGGTCGTAAAGAATTTCGTTGTATTTATTGACGGATTTGATTATTTCTTCAATTCCTTCGGTTGAGAAATTTAATAATTCGCGCACTTTTAGCGGTGATAGATACAAATAGCGGGCGATTTCCGCAACTAAAGTCAGTTCCGAAAAAACACGGGTTTCTTTTATTTCCGTGACAGTTACTTTTGAAACGACTTTTTCGAGATTTCTGATGTCGCGTTCGCGGCGGATTATTTCATAACGGCTCGTATCAATTTTTTCCAAGCCGAAATAAATCTCGTTTTCGATTTCTTTTTCGATTAACTGATGAAGCCTTCGCACTCGTTTTAGTTTTATTTTGACGGGCGGCGGAACAATGCGGACTTCGACGGTTTCACGGTTATCTCCGGCATTGTTCAAATCGGTAATCGAAAGCCGCAAGTTTTCTTCCAATTCCTTTTCGAGAATCTGCACGTTTTCCTGCGAAAGATAAACTTTGCCCGATTGCTGAACTTCGCTGATTTGCCGCAGACAGCGCATCGAAGCCTGTAGAACAAAAATTTTCGATTTCGGTTGGCGGTGCAGACCGACGGCGAACAGCGAACGGCAATCCCAACCTTCTTTGCCTTTGTTGACGAGCAAGATGAACTGCTTTTCGGATTTCGGTTTGTCGAGATCGTTAAATTCGCGGCGGTCGTCATTGTTCGTGATTTTTTCATCGCCGACATTGACTAAAATTTTAGTATGCGGAATATTCATTTCCGCCAAAACTTTCTCGACTGCCGGACGCAGTTCATTTTGAAGTTCGGCTATGGTTGAAGCGAAAAACGCAATTTTCGGCAGAAGATTTTCGTAGCGTTTGCCGTTGTGGGTTTCCCAAAATTCCTTGATTGCCAGACGGACAAAAGCAAGCGTTTGATCTTGGATATTTTCAAATCCTGAGATTTTGACTTTTTTTAAATACTGATTGTCTATCGCATCGCGCAAGCCGTAAGAATAGACGACTTCGGGCAGAAGACGGCTTTTAACATACGGCGTTCCGGTGTAGTTGTAGCAACCGACAACCTTTGTTCCGGCTTCCGCCAGATTCGCCGCGAGTTCGTTGATCGTCAGACGCAGGCTTGTCGCCGAATTCTGCGTTCCGAAATCTTTTGCTAACTTTGTGCCGAAGATGTGATGCGCTTCGTCAACGTAAATTCCGAGTTGTTTCAATCGCGTCAATTTGGCAAAACGCTGATTCGTAATCAAATCGGTTTCGGTATCAATCTCGAAGCCGTATAGATCGAGATAATCTTCATTCAGCGTTTTCGCCTCGTAAATTTTGCCCGTGTCTTCAAAGAGTTTTTGCGACGGCGATTTTTCCTTTGCCTGACGTTTGAGAATAATTTTCTGCGTGTTTGAAACGATGATGTTGAATTTCGATTTATCAATCGCGTTGAGCGCGTCGCCCGTCGAATCGAGATAATGAAATTTCAGATTTGTTTCGAGCCAACTGACGTATTCCGCCGGAACGACTTTTGATTTGTCGAACGATTCGATTTCGCGCAAGGATTGCAGAACGGTTTTGTCGGGCGCGAAAACGAGCGCGTTGTGGCAGTATTTTTCGTCTTTCGGGTATTTGTTGGCGAGCAGAAATTCGTAGAAGATCGAAGTCGCCATTAGAATCGTTTTGCCGAGTCCCATTGTCAGCGCGAAAATGTAATTCGGATAGCTTTGCTCGAATTCTTTGATCTGGTTGAAGACTTCGCGGAACAATTCGGTTTCCCCGGTGTTTTGTCCTTCAATCGGGTTGAATAATGTCAACTGTCCGCTTGGCGTGATTCCGGTTGCCGAACGGTTTTCAAATCTGCCGCGCCGTTCAAACCATTCTTCAAAAATCGTATGAAGCGGTTTATTTTCGCAAAATTCCTTTAGAAAAACATAGATTTCCAACGCCTCGAACTGCGGTCTTCTCAAAAATGAATTGGCGTTTTCCGGGCTGTTAAATTGCAGAAACTTTTTCGTCATCGGTTTAAACGCGGCGTAAATCTGCCGCCGTTCCTCGTCGAGAAAAAGTTTCAAATATGTGTAAAACGGAAATTCGATTTGCGGCATAACTTATTTTACTGTCACTTCCAAAGATTCGCTTAAAAGATCGGTAACTTTTACCCTGATCGTTCCAGCATCCGAAGGGATTTTGTATTCGCCTTTGACGAGTTCGTTACGCTCGGGAATGTCGAGCATTTTCGGCTCGAAAATCGGTTCGCCGTAATTGAAATCTATCATCACGGATTCGACAAGTTCGCGCCAGTTTTCGACGTTTTGTTTTTCGATGGAAAGTTTCTGCAAAAGATTCATCGGGTAAAATTGTTTGATAACTAATTGAGAGTTTTCGCGGACAATCTCGGCTTCGGAATCGCGTTTGAATTCGAGTTTCGATTTGTCGCGCAGGATGTCAACGACTTCGACATCAATTTTATACGGATGAAGTTCTTTTTTCAGATGCGCCGCCAGATCGGGTTCGTGTCCCATACAGATCAATTGAAGATGAACAACCGTCGCGCCCGGATTTTCTTTTAATATCCCGTCGGCGCGTTTGCGGTCAAAATTGGTAATCAGTTCGTTGAGATCGGCGCGGGTAGCGATGCGGTTGACCGGCATAATCTTGACCATTCGCCCGTCTTTTTCACCGTCGTAGAGCGAATTGTTGATCGCCGGTTGGATTTCCAACGCTTTTGTCAGCAATTCTTTGGCTTCGAGTTCGTTGCGGAAAAAGTCGTAATAATTGACGTTATAAACCTGAAATCCGGTGTAGAATTTTTCCGGCGTTTGTTCGTCCGCGTCTTCACCGAAATCGAGTTTCTTTTCCGCTTTGTTCAATTCATCCGCTACACCGATCAAACGCTTGGTTGTCGTCTGAATCGCGCCGAGATTGATGTCCGCGCCGATAAAACGCCTGCCAAGTTTCATCGCCGCCGCCTGCGTCGTGCCGCTTCCCATAAAACAATCGAAAACAATGTCGTTCGGATTTGATGAGGCTTTGATTATTCGTTCAAGTAATGCTTCGGGCTTTTGAGTTGGATAGTTTTGCCTTTCTTTTGCCACAGGATTAACGGGAGGTATATCATTCCATAATGGAGCAACAACATTGACTGATTCATCGTCAATATCTTCCCAAACCGAATCAACAATATCTCCTTCAACTTCGTCTAGGTAGATTATTCTTGTTCCGCCTCCAGTAGGATTAACATCATCCCTATAAAGCCTTTCAGTTTCTTTTTCAACTTTGAATCTTCTAACATATTCTTCGCTATGAGGAGTGAATTGAACATTCCAGATGTATTCGTCTGACTTAACATACGATAAAATTGTATCGTGTTTTTGCGGAAACTTTTTTGAAGTTGCTCTTTTGAAACCAAAATATGCCCAAATAATTTCATTTCTAAAGTGATTTTCTCCAAAAATCTCATTACAAATCGAACGTAATAAATGATTCTTATGCCAATCGCAATGAAGATAAATTGAACCATCATCAGCCAACAATTCCCGCATTATCAGAAGTCTTTCATACATAAATTGCAGATATTCGTCATTCGTCCAAATATCGGTGTATTGTTTTTCTTCAAAAGCGGTCTGATCGTTTTCGACCTGTTTGCCGCGCAGAGAGATTTTCTTTTTGTAATCGGCTTTGGAATCGAACGGCGGATCAATGTAGATGAGATTTACCTTGCCGCGAAATTCCTTCAAAAGATGCGACATCACTTGCAGATTGTCGCCCCAATAGATGCGGTTAAACCAACCGTCGGTTTCTTCGCCGTGAGTTTCTTTAAGCTGTGCCGGATAATACTGCGTTGATTCAAACGGACGCTTCCCCTGCCAATGAAGCATCGGATAACCTTTGATCGGCTCAAATCGGTATTCTTCAACCGTCTCGATGTCCGGCTGAAATTTTGCGGGTAATTCGTGTTGTTCGGTCATGTTTTTATTTGATTAAAATCACTATCAATCATCTTTTGTTTCTACTTTATTTTCTTCTTCATTCGATTTATTTTCCGCTTCGCCCGGTTTCCGATTCTTCGGCTTCGATTTCGTTCGTTTTATAAGTTTTTCATTTTCCGCTTCCTTTGGACTTGGCAAAGCGGATTTGTCGGAATCGGAGGGCGTAGCCTGATTCCCGTTTTCATCAGGAGGGTCTGCTGGCGGCAAATTATCTTTGATTTTTTCTCTATTCTCTTTTTTAAAATTTACATAAGCCGATACAATAGTGCCAATACCTCCAAAAAATGTTCCGATAGCTGCAATTATAATAAATAGGTCTTTAATATCATCAGCAACCATACTTTGCGAGAATAATGGCTTCCCAAAATATTGGACGATCAGTGAGATTAACAAAAGACAAAGAGATGCAATAAAAACTTTACGATAGACCGTTAAATCAAATCTGGCGACCTTTTGTGCAATTCGTTTTGATGGAATGAGTCTCGCAAGATTTTGGGGAAGAAAAAGACTTACAATCAAAGATTTGTCAGGTGGAGGAACATTTGCGAAACGCTTTTTGACAATCTCTAATACTTCTTTATTCTCTCCGTGAACTATTAAGGCATCAGAATCTTTTTCTCTTTTATCCCTAAATGCCTCACTAAGCAATTTATTGGGATTTTCCGCTATCTCTTTACAAAATTCAAATGTAAGTTTTTCTGATTCCGCACTGTCATCAGTTGATTCAACCGCCTTAACGGTAGAATTGTGTTTCCTGTAATAGTTTAATATTTCATCATATTCTTCCCAAATTTCGTCAATGTGCATTTGTCTTTCCAAACATCTGCCTGATAAATAAATAACAATTACGACACATATTGATTCGAGAATAAGGTGTGTTAGAACGAATCTCGGATCAAAAAAGCGATAGTAGAAAATAGAATAAAAATCGTAGCCGACACCAAAAGAAATAACGATCACGGGAAACAAGAAGATCAATTTTGAGCTAGCGGTTAAAGTTTGGTTTTTTTCTTCTCCCGCCATTTCGGGAATAGTCAAAACTTGTTTCATTGCTAACAAATGATAAAAATAGTCGAGCTTCTCATTATAAAAGGCTTGTTTGAAAGATAAATTAAGGTTCTTTATTTCGCGCGATAAACTAAATCTTAATAGTAATAAAACGACTATCAGCGAAATTCCGCCAACAATTCCTAGATCGTTTACGTCAATAGCACTTCCGAAAAAAGGTAAGTCAATAAACTGCACATTATCATCAAAAGCGAAATGTTTTGAAAACTCCTTTGCCTTAATCGCTTCGTGAGAAGGAATAATGTCTTTACTTGGAAGTATCTTATCGTGAAAAGCGGCTTCCAAAAGCAAACGATTTAGTCGAACAATATCAACTTTCTTTTGTGAAGATTCCATTTCACTATCATTGGGGTTTTTGTCAGTTTCCCAAGAATTAAGGATATTTTTAAGTTCTTCATAATTGGTTATAGTTTGGTTAGGTGAATCAATCGAAAAAAGAAAATCAAATCTTTCCCGGTTAAACAGATACTTATCTTTAAGAATTTTATTCAGATCATTAGTCAAAAATCTGAAATACATATAATCTGCAAAAACGAATTCTTCCGGCTTGTTTGGATTCGGTTTACATTCTGTTTCTACTAAATTCTTAGTTTCAGAATTTAAGCTGTCATATAAATATTTGCCTATAGCTTCCTTGCCATTTTGGGAAGTCGAGTCTTTGTGTTTATAAATATCATCACAGACGAAACCTTTTAATCCGCTAAAATTCTTAGTTTGATAAAACTCAAAAAAGCCAACAGGAAAATGAGTATTTTTAAAGTCGTTCTCTCCAAAATAAGAATCAAGCAAAGGTTTTTCTGACGAACCGACAGAATTATTTACTGATGTATTTTCAAAACTGCTGAGAGCCTTTAGTCTTTCAGTCGTGAACGACCAATATGTTGAGTTGTAAAATCCAATTCCGACAATTCCCGTAACAAGAATTAAGGCAATTATTGTCCAACGGGTTCGTTGCGCCGCAGAATCAGTTTCTTTAATTAAGTTTTTAATTGGAATTTCAATTTTACAGTGATTATGTTTTACTCCCATTTGTAGTTCTCCTCAGTTAAAAGTAACTATCGTTAAATGAAAAAAGCCGGAAAAGATTTTCAAACAAATTTCTGATTGAAAACTTTTGACGAATTTCAAATTATAATTATTGAATATGGGTGATTTTACAGTGTGGGAAAACGAGTAAAGCAAAAGTATTTCAACACTGTGTTACTTCATCACCTGAGATAATCAAATTTTTTGGAAACCAGTAAAATTCATTACATTTCCCTAATAAGTTCGCGGATTGCAATGAAATCGCATATCGCAATCACCGCAGAGTTTTTCGGATTTTAATGTATCTGACATATCGAAATCCTTCTTTTCTATTTTTCTGACAACTTTATCAAAGGTTTCAATTGTTTGCAACACTTTTTCGTGGTTAAATTTATACGAGATATACGGGCTTGAATCGTCTTCCTTCGGGTAATAAAGATGAAGACGGCTTACTTTGTAGCCCGTGCGTTCTTCGACCAGATGACCGTAAATCTGTAATTGGCGTTTGTAACGGTCAAGCATATTGCGGACAATCGGCTCGTTTGAATTAACGTCCGGTTTATTGCCCGATTTGAAATCAACAATTTCAACCGTCCCGTTTTCGCCTTCGACAAGATCAATCGTGCCTTTCAAAATATAATCTTCTTTGACGAGCGAAACATCAACTTCCGCTTCGACAATCCGATGCCATTTGTCCGCGTTTCTATCACGATAACGCAAAATCTGTTCGAGCAAAGCGGCGATTTGCGCTTTGTGCAGATAAGCGCGTTGCTGTTTTGAAAGCAGTTCGTAATTGCGATTATACCAATTTTCGATGTTCTCATTCGTCAAAAGGTGTTCATCTTTGCGGAGAACGGCACGATGTATGTCTTCAATCGTCTGGTGAAGCAAACTGCCGCCGAGAACGCCGCCCGCGCGGACTTCGACAAATTCGAGTTCCTTGTAGAATTTGTATTGAAGCGGACAGTTTTCGTAAAGCAAAACGTGAGATGTAAAAGCGTATTCGTGTTTCAGATTTATCGGCTTAACTTGTTCGAGTTCGAGTTTTTCAATGTCAAATGATTTATCGCGCCAAGACGGAAGTTCGGCATAAAGGTTTTGAAAATGCCGTGTCGGAACTTTTAACTCGCCGTCTTTTCTTCTTTGCTCATTACAAGAAAGCACAAGCAAATTTTGCGGGCGCGAAAACGCTGTGTAGAAAAGTCTGTAAAAATCGTAAAACTGAGTTTGTTCAAGCGGCTCGAACGGCGGTTTTGAGAAATATCGCGCTTGCAAAATTCTATCGGTTTCGGTAAATTGCCGTCGCGGTCTGCCCCAAAGCGAATCAACTATGACAACCGGAAACTCCAAGCCTTTCGATTGGTGAATCGTCATAAATGAAACACAGCCCGACGGCGCGTATTCATCGAAATCTTCAAATTCTTCGATTCCTCCTTCGATGATAAATCGAAGAAATTGATTGAACAGATAGCGCAAGGTTTTGTTCATATTACCCGGCGTGAAAACCGAAATGTTGTAGATATATTCAAATTTGAAGAGCAGTTTTGAAAGCAGAGCGATATTATACGAAGCCCGCAGATTTACTTTGTTATCGTTCAAATCAACCCGCAAAAAATCTGCAAACATCGGATATTCGAGCAGTTGATAAAGCAAAGCGGCAAAAGCGTAATTTGTATTTCTCGTAATCGTCAGATGTTCTTTAGCGCGTCTTTGACACCAAGACAACAATTCGGCGTGTTTCTCAGGGTTGGCTTTGATTGCTTCGGCAAATTCTTTTTTCCATTGTTGGTAGGTGTTCCAAACATCAAGTTGGGCATTGTCCGCCCATTTCAAATCTTCAAAGAGTTTCGGAAAGATAAAAATCAACGATCCAAGCAGCAACTTAATTTCTTCGCGCTCGAAAAAGAGAGCCGAACGCGGCGAGAAAACTTTAATGTCCTTTTCTTCCAGATAGTTTGCGAGAGCCTGAACATTTTCATTTTTGACCGATTGAAAAAGAAAGGCAATTTGGTTGTAGTCAGTAATCTTTCTGCTATCGGAAAGGCGTTTGATAAATTGATAAACTTCCTCGAAATAATTCTGTTGATTTCCGCCCGCGCTTACTTTGATAACCGAAGGGTTTTTGGGGAATTCGGCTTCACGCGGCATGATGGTTTTGCGAAAACGGAAAACTTTGCCGTCCTTTTCCCAATCGCATTCTTCCATCCAGCGATTGTAAAAATCAATAATGTCGGGATGCGAACGGTAATTTGTAGTAAGCCGTGCAAATTTACATTCGCCCTCGGCAAAATTGTCTGGAAACTCCAAAATATTGCGGATTGTTGCGCCTCGAAACCGATACAATCCTTGGTCATCGTCGCCGACCACGCAAATTCTTCGATGTTTTTTGGCGAGCAAAAGCAAGATTCTTTCTTGAATCGTGTTTGTGTCCTGATACTCGTCAACCATTATGTATTCGAGTTTGTCTTGCAATTGTTCAAGTATTTGCGGCTGAGTTTCGAGAAGGTAAAGGATTTCGGTTTGAATATTCGAGAAATCAAGACAGTTTTCTTCCGCGAGTTTCGCTTGATAAATTTTTTGAAATTCGCCTAACGTCTTAATTGTCGGCACGTCCGATTTCACGAGTTCATCGGCATCAAGACATTCTTCGCTGACGGTTGAAAGATGCCCGACAACTCTACCCGCTTTATACCATTTCGCGCCTTTTGCATCGCCAACCAAAAGAGCAGAGTTTTCGACTGCCAAAAACTCGTCAATATATCGAAAAACAAAATACTTCTGGTCAAAATCGTCAAGGATTCGGTAATTTCGTTTAAGTCGCGTAAATTCCCGATGCTCTTCCAAAAATCTTAGGAAAATTGAATGAAGCGTTCCGATATACATTTCATTCAAATTTACCTTGAGATTTAATTCGAGCGTTCTGTTTGAAACACGCGTTGTCAATTCTTTCGCCGCTTTTTCCGTAAAGGTCGCAACCATTAGATTCTCTGCCTTCGCGCCGTTTTTGACCAGATGGGCAACTCTTTCAACAAGCGTCCAAGTCTTCCCCGCGCCGGGACCGGCAATAATTAGTAGTGGAGAGTCAATCGTAGTTACCGGATTAACAAAAGCATTTTGGGTGAAATCTCTCATAACAAATTTTGTGAATTTAATAGGACTCCTGCTTAACTATCCATACTGATTTGAGGTTGGTTGATTTTACATCAATTTATTGTATTTGAAAAAGTTTGAATAAGATGTATTAAATATGGCACAATGTTTCTTACTTGGCGGTTAGCTGATGGAGGAATTTTATGAATAAAGAAGAAGCTGTCGAAATGATGTCGCGTTCTATTCCCGAAAAAGATGCTTACATAATTCTCGAAATTATTAAGAAAACAATAGAAGTCATGAATCTTCAGCCGTTAATGCCGGATGAGGAATTTATGGCTTTACCTAATGAAGAAAAATACAAAGAATATATGACAAAAAGGATTTGCGCCTTTAAGTTCAGCGATGATCTCTCTTGTGTTTTTTTTAGATTCGTGGGCGATGAAACCCCTTTAGCAAGTGTTGTTTTCTTTCCAATTGAGGCTGTTTGGTCATTTCTTGACACGGCGCGGGAATATTTCAACACGCCCGGAACAACTTTTACGCCCGAAACAATTGAACAATTATCTTTTGATAAAGCGGTAAGAATGTTTTGTATTATGCTGAGAAACATTCATTCGCGAATTGAAGCGACAATGCAATCCATTACAGAAGAAACCATAAACGAATGGTATCGGCAAGAAAATGAATTTTATAGAGAATACAATAGCCGCCAAGGGGTTTTTGTTCCAAGCAACGAGCCGCAAGTTAAAAAAAATCGTCAAAATATAATTAAAGATTATAGCAATGAGGTTAAAAATATTTGGGACGGCGAAAAGAAAAGATTTGAAAATTATCAAAAAATGAAGTTTGCGGAAGAATACGAAATACTCAAAAAACATTGGGAAACAATTTCATTGCTATATCGAGCCAAAAAAGATTTTGAGGGTTATGCAAAAATGCCGGGTTTTGAAGATACACCCGACGACTTGCTTTCTGAACTAAAAGGCTCTCACCATCGCGGATGCAGTTTGAAGGCGTTAGAACACGCCGCGCGTCGAATTGGTCTGGTAAATTTGGATAATAAGAATGAGGAAATACTTAATATGCGAAAGAATGGTATCCAAGTTTCCGGGTTTTCAGAATCTACTCTTTTCAAATACTATGAAGAAGGTAAGGACATAATAAAATTCCTTAAAACCCAACAAGTTATAGAAAATACTCCACCAGAAACCAAACAATTAACGGAGTAATTCGCGGGTTTTACTCCGCCAAAAATCCAAACTTAGCGGAGTAAAACGGACGAATTACTCCGCCAAAATTTTTGGCAAAAAAATAATGTTGCAAGCCGTTTTTCCGGCAGTTTATGCTAATCTCGATGAATTTGTTTTCATCGAGATTATTTACTTTGGAGCAAAGGATTATGAATAAACAGATTTTAATTGTTGATGAAGTGGCAGAGGTTTTAAGAGTTGATAAACAACGGGTTTATGAACTTGTCCGAACAAACCAGATACCTTTTATCAGGTTAGGTGAACGACAATACAGATTTTCTGCACAAGCAATCGAAGAATTTTTGAACAGCGGCGGAACGCAAAAAGAAATTGGCGAGCAAATTGATGGGGTTCAAGATTTTGGTAAATCAAAATGACCAAAGATGAGATATTACCAAAACTCCGAAATCTCAAGGCTACGCAGAATGGTTGGACGGCGTTATGTCCGGCACATCACGATCAAAAGCGTTCACTCAGCATTTCGGAAAAGGGCGGCAAGATTTTACTTAACTGCTTCGCCGGTTGCGCCTATGGCGACATCTTGGCGGCACTCGGAGTTTCAATGAACGGGAATGGCAGTAATTCTAGCCGAAAAATTGTCGCCGAGTATGATTACACCGACGAAAACGGCAATCTGCTTTTTCAGAATGTGCGATTTGAGCCGAAAGATTTTCGTCAACGGCATTTTGATAAAAACGGGCGTGAGGTTTGGAATTTGGACGGCGTTCGTCGTGTGCCGTATAGGTTGCTGGAGCTTATTGCTTTACAGCCACATTACAATTTCGTATTGGTCGAAGGCGAAAAGGATTCCGATACCTTAAAAATGCACGGCTTAATTGCAACGAACCACAAAAATTGGCGACCGGAATTTAATTACCTGTTAAAAGGAAAAAAAGTTGTTATCTTCCAAGACCACGATAAAAGTGGAATTGAGTTGGCTGAAAAAGCGGCACAGATAATTTATCCCGATGCCGAAGCTATCAAGATCGTAGATTGCTTTGCAGATGAGCCTTTGCCGGAGAAAAACGGTAAGGATGTATCAGATTACCTTGAGAGTTATAGCTTTGGCGAACTGCTTGAGCTTGTTCGTAATTCGCCCGATATTCAGTTCTTAAATGGTGTTACCGGGCAAAACCAAAAAGATTTGGTAGATGACAATATATCATTGCCGATTTTGTCCGATACTGCACTTTATGGTTTGGCGGGTGAAATCGTTCGCACGATTGAGCCACATACGGAAGCCGATAATGCCGCTTTGCTTTTACAACTTTTGGCGGGTTTCGGCTGTTTGATCGGTAGAACCGCTTACTTTCGTGCTGAAGCTGATTTTCACAATACAAAAATCTTTGGTGTTGTCGTCGGCGCATCGAGCAAAGGACGCAAAGGAAGTTCGTTCGGGCATATTCGGCAGCTACTTTGCCGGGTTGATGAAACTTTCGCCAATTGCATCCATGACGGTCTTTCAAGTGGTGAAGGTCTGATTTACCACGTCCGCGATGCTCAATCAAAAAAAGTTCCTGTTAAAGAAAAAGGCAGAATAGTTGATTACCAAGACGAAATTGTAGATGAAGGCGCAACAGAAAAACGATTGTTTGTCGTTGAGCCGGAATTTGCACGGGTGCTAAGAGCGATGCAGAGAGAAGGCAATATACTTTCAAGCATCATTCGCCAATCGTGGGATTCCGACCGTTTGAAGGTTATGACCAAAAATCCGATTAAAGCCAGTGATTGCCATATCTCGATTATCGGACATATAACAAGCGACGAATTACGGCGGAATCTTGACGAAACGGAAACCGCTAATGGTTTTGCCAATCGGTTTCTTTGGGTGTTTACGCGCCGGAGCAAATACTTGCCCGAAGGTGGAAATCTGCGTGATTCGGAAATCAATATTTTGGTCGAAAAACTGCATAAAGCTGTAATTTATGCCGGAATGACAAGCGAGTTGAAGCGGGATGAACAAGCACGACAAAAATGGATCGAAATTTATCCTAAACTGTCAGATGGTCATACGGGACTACTCGGCTCGGTAACGTCCAGAGCCGAAGCTCAAGTGATGCGGTTAGCTTGCCTGTATGCCTTACTGGAATATGCCGAAGAAATCAGCCTTAAACATCTCGAAGCGGCACTTGCCCTGTGGCAATATTGCGAAGATTCGGCGCGTTACATCTTTGGCAATCAAACGGGTAATAAAACTGCTGACGCTATTTATGCAGCATTACAAGGCACGAAAGATGGATTGACGAGGACAGAAATTAGGGATTTGTTTCAGCGAAATGCCACAGCGGCACAAATCAATTCTGCAATCAAACTTTTGATTGAACTCGGTCGGGTAGAAATAATTCAGGAAAAAACGGAAGGCAGACCAAAAGAAATTATTAAAGCAAGGCACTACGACAAAAACGATAAAAGCTCTTAGCTAAATGCCTTTTGTCGTCAATGTCGTTTTTGTCGTTTAACTAAATTGAATGAAATAAGAGGAAATGAGAGAAAATGACAGAATCCAAAGAAATAAAAAAAGCCGAAGAGGTTTCAGCGAGGCAGGATAAGTTAATCCCGTATCTGCTGACGGAAAACAGCATCGAAGCGGCTTGCAAGCGGGCGGGAATCGGCGCGGCAACCTATTACCGTTGGCTCGGTGAAAAGGCTTTTGTGGACAAATTTCGCCAAGCCCGGAACGCTATTCTCGAAAATACGGTTGCCCGACTTCAATCGTTAGCCGGTGAAGCAGTCGAAGCATTGCGAAAAAATCTTTCCTGCGGAAATCCGGCGGCAGAGAACCGCGCCGCGATTGCGATTTTAGAGCAGACCGTAAAAGGTGTCGAAACGCTCGACATTCTCGAAAAACTTGAAGACGTGAAGGCAATGATCAAAGCGGATGAAGAAGACAGAGGCAAAAGATAATGAACGTAAAAGCGATTGTAGATAGTATTTACAAGAAAGTCTGGTCAGACCATCATATAACGCCGGAGGAGTTTGAAATCAACCGGCAGGAAATGCAAGAGGAATATGAACGTTGGTGCAAGGATTTTACGGATGAGGACAGGGAGCGAATCAAAAAGCCGTGCGAGCTTTTGAGCAGACTTTTTGAATCAACAAACTACGAAGAAATTAGAGCCATTCGTGAGCAGTTCGATGCCGAAACTAAAACGCTCAGTTATTCTCAAACGAAAGCGGTTGAATATTTCCGGGCGGAATGCTTAGCTAAAAAATACAAAGACAAACCTTGTTACGCTTCAAGAAAAATACGAGATTCTTACAGACTTCAAGCTGAACGAGTGCGAAAAAGGTATTGACTCCGAAGGCATCCGAAACAGGAAATCGTTTTGCGTCGAAAGATGCCAAAATGCAGGGAAGACGGGAGATCGAAGGAATAAATATATAAAAATATTAAATGCGAAAAGTTGATGATTGCTTACTTCCGGCAGGGAAGCCACTTTTTAAGTATTGTTTTTACGTTTTTCAATCACTTGGTTTTTAATAAGTGTTTTCTAAACCTCCGAAATCATTATTGATTGAAAAGTATTTTTAAGTTATCGAAGTTCTTTCAAATATTGAATCGGATACTTATTCAGACATCTTCCCGTTTGGGATGCTCGAAATGACGTTAAAAAGATAGCCTTCGATAGTCTTACATAATCCTTTTTCGGTTAGTCCGAAGTAGCCTATGCGAAACGGTTGGCAATTGATAAGTATTTTGAGCCTTTGTCGGAATAGAGCATTAGGCACTATTGAAACTCTTATGTTTATTGAGTTTGAGGCTTGTTAAAAGGTATCAAAATAGCCTCTTTTGATTATATGAAAAAGCAATCAAGTTTTGATGAAATTTTGGTAATTAAGTTGACCACCTAAGAAAAGAAATGACACAGAAAATACAGAAAATAACAGCATCGGAAGCAGCAAAGATTTTGAATATTTCAAAAACGAGAGTTCTGCAATTGATAAATCTGAAAACCATTCCGGCGGAAAGAGTCGGCAGACAGTTTGTTTTGAGAAAACCGGACGTTTTAGCAGCGAGAGATCGAAAGGCTGGCAGACCGCGAAAGAAACCGACGGCGCAAGGCTGAAAGGAAATCAATTCTCATCTTTAGATTTGGGGGGTCTGCCTGTCCGCTTTCTTTCCCGGACAAGTTCTAAATCAGATTCTTTGACAAGGTTCGTTTGACCGACCTTAACGGCTGGCAAACGACCATCGGCGACAAGCTGGCGGATTCGCCCCTCAGATATATTCAGAATTTGAGCGGCTTCTTTGGTTGTTATATATCCTTCAAGCATCACGAAAATATTATCAAAATCCTAGCGTAAAAGCAAAGATTTTAGTTGAAAAGTATTAGCGATTGCGCTAATATATATGTAGGTCAGAAATGACCAATCAACTAAAAGGATGGAAAAAGAAAATGTTTATTTTGAAAGACAAAACGCAACTCGAAAGAGCGATTGAAAAAGCTAAAAAAATGCGCCCAACCGTCAAGTTTGACCATTTCGGACGTTATCGCGTCAGCGGCTCGAAAGGCGGATTTTATACCGTGATCTGCAAGAAATCGGATAACGGTTTCAAATTGATTGAATGCACTTGCAAAGGTGCGGAACGCGGGCTTGTTTGTTATCACGCAGTATCGGCTTTAAGTTTGCACATCGGTTTGGCGCGGCAACGCCGGACGGCATAAAAGGCAAAAGGCTTAGGAATGCTACCAACATTTCTAAGCCTCCAAAATCCCTAAATTAACAAAGTAATAAAGGAACTAAACACTATGAATAATAAACAAATTTCAGCGAACAGGCAATTTATTCCCGTTGAGCCGAAGCACTCGCTCGACCTAGATTTGCAGCAAACAATCAAAATAGTCCACGCCGAATATCAGCAAATAGATTGGGAAGACCAAGCATTTTTAACTCGCGTTCTGACCGACGCTGTAATTTTCATTGAAGACAAGAGAGGAACTTATGCCAGTCGTTAAAAAAGGGAAAGATAAATGGCTGGTTCGGGTTTTCATTGGTCGGGATGAGAACGGAAGAACCAAGTTCTTTAATGAAATTTTTCAAGGTAAGAAGGACGATGCAAAAGCGTTTGAGGCAAAAAAAAGAGCGGAACTAAAATCAGGCGTTGTGCTTGAGCATTCCAAAACAACTATTGACGAATATCTTGATAAATGGTTGGAAGTTGCCGCAAAGCCAAGACTGAAAGAGCGAACCTTTGAAGATTACGAGCAATATCTTCAAAGATATATTCGTCCAAAAATAGGAAATTTGCTTCTGTCAAAACTTAAACCTTTGGATATTCAAGCAGTTTATACTTTGATGCTTGAAAATAAACTATCCGCGAGAACGGTGCGTTTTGCTCACTCAATTTTATCTTCCGCATTAACACAAGCCGTAAAATGGCAAATTATTCCGGTAAATCCGGCAAAGATGGTTGACCTTCCACAGAATCACCGAAAAGAAATGAAGGCACTTTCACCGGAAGAAGCAAAGCGGTTTCTCGAAGCCGCGAAGAAAGATAATTGGTTTGTTATTTTTTCTTTGGCAATTACAACCGGAATGCGTCCCGAAGAATATCTCGGTCTGCAATGGAAGGATATTGATTTTGAAAAACATCGGGCAACTGTCAGGCGGGCTTTAGTTTGGAAGCGAAAGGGGGGCGGTTGGTCGTTACAAGAGCCAAAAACGTCGCAAAGTCGCCGAACTATACCTCTTCCTGTTCCTGTAACAAATGCACTTAAAAAGCATCGCAAGAAACAGCTTGAGGAACGAATGAAGTTAGGACAAAGTTATCAGGATTTTGATTTTGTTTTTGCAACGGAAATCGGCACACCGATTTTGCCAAGCAACCTAACGAGAAGACATTTCAAGCCGATTCTCAAAGATGCTAAGTTGCCGGAAAGCATCAGGCTGTATGATTTACGACACACTTGCGCGACACTACTTCTGGCTGAAGGTGAAAATCCGAAAGTGGTTTCTGAGCGATTAGGACACGCGACAATAGTTTTAACACTTGATACCTATTCGCACGTTCTACCTTCAATGCAACAGAGCGCGACGGATAAACTTGAAGGAATATTGTTTAAGAAGCCGAAAAAATAAAAATGTTGCACCAATGTTGCACCAAACGAGAAAAAGCGCATCAACCGATGCGCTTTTCTTCAATAAAACTGGTGGCTTGGGACAGAATTGAACTGCCGACACGCGGATTTTCAGTCCGCTGCTCTACCAACTGAGCTACCAAGCCGTTTTTCGGTCTGATTAAAACAGCACGAATTTGTTAGTGTAAATAAACCGAATTTTGATGTCAAATCGTGAGTGCAAAAAGCGGAAAATATCAAGAAATATCGGCAAAATTTCAAAAAGGTATTGACAATATCGGTTATAAGACTATAATCACATCTTAGTAGTCGCGTTGCCCATGTCGGCTGCTAATACCTTCCGAATTCCGTTTGATACCTGCCCGTGCCGGTTTGAACGCCGTCGCCGCCCTCCGGAGGCGCAACCTTCAAACCGGCACAGCTATTTTAAATTTTGAGGTTTTATGTTAATGAAAAAACTAACGTTTATTACATTTATTTTTATAATCGCAATTATTTCGGCTTGTTCGACGGCGACCGCCCCGAACGGAAATTCAAATTCGGCGAGCAATCCGAATTCAGCCAATCAGGCAAATATTCCGCCCGAATTTCAGACCACGCCGATTACGCCGGGCGGAAATTCAACGCCCGGAATTCCCGATCCGAGTTCGGTTAATATGAACAGTCAGCCGAAGGGCGCGACACCGACCCCGGGAATTCCCGACCCGAAAACCATTAATAAAACGCCGGTGCCGAAAGGCGCGACACCGACCCCCGGAATTCCGCCGCCGGAAGAATTGAAAAAGCAGATGAACCGGACGCTCAATAACGCGAATGTTTCGATGAAGCAGCTGCCGAAAAATGAAAAGCAATTGGAAAAAACCGTTAACGACACATTAAAAACCGTTCGTAAGAATCAGTAAATTCAAGGCATCGGCAAAATTTAAGGCATCGGCAAAATTTTGCCGATGCCTTTTTACTTTTCCCGAAAATTACCTTGCCGCAAAGGTGCGGCGAACTTCAGTTTGCCGCTTGCTCGGAAAAAAAAGCGCGGTGAGCGACAAACTGAAGTTTGTCGTACCTTTGTAAAATCTTTAATGCTTTAGGCAGCGGCTTCTTCCTTAATCAAACCGAGCTTGACTTTGACATCGTGTTCGATGCGGTCACACATTTCGGTATTTTCCTTGAGCATATTTTTGACGTTTTCGCGTCCTTGCCCGAGCCGCTCGCCCGAATAAGAAAACCACGCGCCCGATTTTTCGACGATATTGTTATTAACCGCCAGATCGAGCAGATCGCCTTCGCGCGAAATGCCTTCGCCATACATAATGTCGAATTCGCATTCACGAAACGGCGGCGCGACTTTGTTTTTCACGAATTTCACTTTCGTGCGGTTGCCGACGACCTTGTCGCCTTCTTTGATCGCGCCGATGCGGCGAATGTCCATTCTGACCGAAGCGTAGAATTTCAGAGCCTTGCCGCCGGTCGTCGTTTCCGGCGAATTATGGACGACCACGCCATCAACCAAATATGTGTGATTGCCTTCGACTTCCAAATCGAAACGCTTCATCGAACGGGTTGGCGGTTTTTTATAAATCTTCGTAATGCGCGCCGGAACTGCCCGCAAATATTTCAAATCTTCACGAGTCAATTTTTCATTAGACGGCAGCCAACAAAATTTTCCGCGTTGGTTTGGATGAATTTTATATTCCATCGAAGGATGAATAAAAGGTGCAATCATCTCGTGCAGACGGCGCGTTTGCTCGCTGTTGAAGCGAAAACCGCGCCCGAAATCCTGCGGTTTGCCGATGCCGATGCGTTCAAAATAATTAATTACTTTTTCGCGGTCGATACCTTTCAGCGAAGCATTATAAAGCGACGATTTGCCGTTTCCCCAACGCTCATAACTACCCGCAAAAGTTCCGTCATCGCTATACCAAGCGGCTAAACCTCTTGCGTCCAAAGCGTTTAGAACTTCATCGGTAATTGTGCGTTTGCCTTGTTCGTTGTAAAGATGGGCGCGGAAATCGGCAAATGTCGCGGTCGAAAATGTATCAAAACCTTGTCCGTTTCCGACTTTGCCGAATTCTCTTGTTAAAGGTGAAAGCATTTCATATTTCCACCCGGTATATGCGGCTTGTTTTTCGCCGTGTCCGACGCGAAAACTTGCTGTGTGCGTTCCGGTTTTTCGCAAATTTCCATCGCCGAGCGAACTGCCCAAAACGAGTTGGCGTTGGTCTTCGGTCAAATTAAAATCGTGAGTTGTTACCAAAACTTCATCGCCGACACTTAACTCATCTGCCGAACATTCGCCGTCCGGCGTGTAAATCGTATGATTCGGCGTGACGGCAAATTTGCGTCTGCCCGATTTTCCGCCTTCAACTTCAAACTGCAAAAAGTAATCGGCATTCCCGTTATCAAACCAATTGACAACTTTGCGCGGCTCTATTTCGCCCGTGATGACGTTGTAGCTCAAAACTTCGACGGGCAGTTTTTGATTAACGATTTTGCCGATTTTTTCGGTTGTGCCGTCCGCCAAAACAACTCTCGAACCATATTGAAAACAACCGAACATCACGCCGATCTTGTCGCGTAATTGGTTGATAAAAATAAAGCAGGTGTTGGTGCTCGAAATCGTGCCGGTCAGTTTGCGGAGCGCCTGCGACATCAGACGCGCCTGCAAGCCCATATGCGAATCGCCCATTTCGCCGTCAATTTCCGCGCGCGGAACAAGTGCCGCAACCGAATCTACGACGATTACATCAATGCTTGCCGACCTGACAAGCGTTTCGGCAATGTCCAGAGCCTGTTCGCCCGAATCGGGCTGCGAAATTAATAATTCGTCAATATTTACGCCGAGCTTTTCGGCATAATCGGGATCCATCGCGTGTTCCGCGTCAATATATGCCGCCACGCCGCCCAATGCCTGCGCCGATGCGACAACCTGCAGAGCGAGCGTCGTTTTGCCCGAGCTTTCCGGTCCGTAAATTTCGATCACTCTTCCGCGCGGAAATCCGCCGACGCCGATCGCCGCGTCTAAACTGATACAACCGGTCGAGATCGCGCCGATTTCTTCGCGCGGCTGCTCGCCCATCCGCATAATCGAGCCTTTTCCGAATTTCTTTTCGATTTGCGACAAAGCCGACTCGATTGCTTTGCCTTTGGTGTCTATACTCATTGCTGCCGCCTCTTTAGCCATAAATGTTTCTCCTTGTTTTGTGTGTCTTTTCACAACTCAAAAAAGAGTCTAACACAAAAAAAAGAGTTTGTGAAACACTGTTTCATTGCTGAAACAAATAATTTTCCTAAGTTTCAGGGAAAATAGATTTAAGTTACGGAAAGATAATAGTTTTTGTAAAGCAAAAAAGCAACAAGTTTTTTATCAAAAATTTGGCTCGCCGCTGAATTTTGGAGACAAAAGAAAAAAGCCTGAAATTATGGAAAATTAGAAACGGATATTATTTCAGACTTTTTTTCTTGTTAATGAGCGTCCGACTGCTTATCTTCGCACATAAATCTTGAAAGTGTAGCGAAGTTCCTTTTCGCCGTTCGGGATTTTCAGATTCCATTTGACGAGCGAATTCGGATTGATGGCTTGGAGGTTAAATCCCTGCCGCGAGATTTTGCCGTCATCGCTTGCCGTCAACGCTTCGCCGATCAAGTCTCTGGTAATGATGATTTCGACCGGCTCTTTTTTGATGTTGCGGACTTTGATCGTGCCTTCGACCGTGATCAGATCGAAATTATAAGTGCTGTTGGCGTAGGGCAGCTGCACGCGTTCGCGCGATTTTTCTTCGAGCGTGTTAGTGCCGATAATTTCGGTCGCGGGCGTTACGCGCAGAATGTTTTCGCCGTTCACGGGCGTAAACGTCAGCATATCCTGACCCATCGGTTTCCATTCGCGGAAGCTGATGGCGGGCGCGGTCGTCCACGGCATTCCGGTCTGATTTTTCAAACGCAGTCCGTACCAGACTTTAGCGGAAAGGTCTTGGACGAGCGGCACGGTGGTCGTCGAGCGTCCGTATTCCATATAACGGTTCTGCGTGTCGGACGAATCCGTGAGCGTCCATTCAAAAACCTCGCTTGCCGGAACGGTCAGCGAAAAAAGTCTTAAACTGGCGCGTTCGCCTTTTTTCAGATTGATGTCCTTCGCCTGATAGAGAAAAAGCTGGTCGGCGGAAAAAGTGTTCGATTTTTCTTCCTCTGAAATTGTCGGGAAATTGTCGGGAGTATAATTCGAATCGGCGGTCGAAGCGACTTGCGACATGATCGCGTTCGACATCGAATCGCGGCGACCCGCGCCCGCGCCCGCCGCGAAATAGTTCGAAACGCCCGCGAACGCCGAATTCATCGAAAGCGGCGACATCGAATCCTGAAAAAGAAAATGCGGCACGCCGACGACAAAATAGACTTCGGAGTTTTTCAGATCCGTCAGTTCGTTGATAATCATCGCTTCGAGTTCGAGTTTCGCTTCTTTGACGGGTGTGCCTTTGGCTTCGACGCGATAAGCCGGAATCCAGCGAATGCCGCGTTCCATCGAAGCGATTCCGAGATTTACGTTCTGCCCGTCGCGCACACCGTCAATTTTCATCATCAGACGGTTTTCTTTCGTCGTCATCGTGCGTTCCATTTTCGGCTGACCGCCGATTTCGACGTTTTTCATCTCGCCGACCGGAAAGAAAAGCGTGCCGGTTTCGGTTTTCAGGGCAATTGTCATCGCTTCAGCACTAAACATCGTTCCGACGGGCGCGGTCAACAGACTTTGACCGAGGATTTGATAAGTTCCCTCATATTTTTTATCTTTTCGTCCATAAACCGAATCGTCGCGCCTTCGTTAAGATAGAGAATTTCCATCGTCGTGCTGACGCGTTTCAGTTCGCTCTTGTCGCTCTGCGAAGCGAGCATCTGCGTAACCTTAACATTCGGCAAGGTCGAATAACCCCAAATCGTGCCGAGAACGCCGGTCGGCGCGTTAGTCGTGTAAGCCCAGCCGTTCGAGATTTGGGCTTCGCCTTCGCGGTATGTAAAAGCGTAGCCGTTTTTGAAAACCGCGACGCGTTTAACTTCGGGCGAAAAAGCGGTTTGCGGGAAAGCGGGATGCGTAAAAAGATAGAAAAATACTAACAGGACAGACAGTTTTTTCATAGTTTCTCCTTGAATTTATTGAACTTAATCCAAAAGATGCGCCGAAATGGAAGATTAGTTGCTTTGGCGGAGCGCGGACGGCTCGTCCGCCTATCCGGTGAGAGCCGGATAAAAAGCTTTCGGCTGCTAATAACGTCGTTTATTTTGGAAGGCACGAGCGCTTTTCAGCGCTGGCGGACGAGCCGTCCGCGCTCCAAAATTAAAGTTTTCGGTAAACTTCCAATCCGTTTTTCATTTCAACCGCGATTTTGCCTTCCGATTCGGCGTAATCGAGATGCGCGATTGATTCGGAAATTGCCAAAAAGCGGTGAACGTCTTGACCAATGGCTTTCGGGAAAAGTTTCTGCGCCGTTTCAAAAGCCGTGACGCCGTCTTTTGAAACGAGCGAAATAATATTGCGCTGGCGTTCATCAATCGCGCGGACATAACGGTTAAAAATTTCTTCAAAATCCGAAATCGGTTCACCGTGTCCGCCGTAAACTAAAGTCGGCGAATAGCTTCGGATTTTAGCCAGGCTGACAAGATATTCAGCCAGTGATTTAAAGCGTTTTTCACCGTCAAACGGGTCGGGCGAAACTATCGGATTCGGCGTGATGCGTTTCAGAACGCAGTCGCCGACGATCAATGTGCGATTGGCTTCGCGGACAAACGAACACGAGCCGGGCGTATGTCCGGGCGTATGCAGAACTTTCAGTGTTCCGCCTGCAAATTCCAAATCCTGTTCGTCGCGCAGTTCCGAAAATTCGCCATCGGAAAGCGCGTCGGTCAAAAGCGAAATGTCCGCGTAGATTGACTGCATTTCCCGGAAAACCGAATTGGGAACTCCGGCGCGAATCATCAGTTTGTGATGTTCCTCGCGCGCGAGCCGTCCGAAAAGATGTCCTGTTTCCCAACCGTGAACAAGAATTTCGGCGTTTTTGGCTTCGTCGCGGATTGCCCGCGCCAGACCGCAATGATCTTCGTGGGCGTGTGTCAGCACGATTCGCCGAATGTCTTTGAATTCAACCCGCTCGCGACGCAGTTTTTCGCGCAGAACTTCCGCTGCCTGCGCGGTTTTCGGACCGACATCAATCAGCGTGAGCGGATCTTCCCGGATGAGATAAACATTGACATCGCCGACATAAAAAGGTGTCGGAACTGTAAACGGAACTATTTTCATAATGCGGAATGCGGATTTTTTTCTAAGATCTCGTTTTCCTGACCGCAAAAAGCTATAATAGCTTTTACATTAAAAATGAACAATCAATCCGCAATCCGCAATCCGCAATCCACATTCGTTATCGTTGGCGCGGGACCGGCAGGCGCGAGTTTGGCGATTCGCCTTGCGAAAAGCGGTTTTGAAGTCGTTTTGATCGAACGCGAAAAATTTCCGCGTCACAAGCTCTGCGGGGAATTCATTTCGCCCGAATGTCTGGAGCATTTTCGTGAGTTAGGCGTTTTGGACGAAATGCTCGCAAGCGGCGGCGAACGCGTTACCGAAACGGTTTTTTATGCGCCGAACGGAAGAAACGTTTCCGTTCCGAGCGAATGGTTCGGAAACGCGCAGGGCGCATTGAGCCTGAGCCGCGCCGAGATGGATTTTCGGCTTTTGGAAAAAGCAAAGGAAATCGGCGTTCGGGTTTTGGAAGAAACGCAGGTTGTCGGGATTTTGTTTGAAGATAATAAAGTTTGCGGCGTGAAAGTAAAATCAAAGTCGGGCGAAACTTTTGAAATTGCGGCGGATTTGACGATTGACGCGACCGGACGGGCGAATGTTTTGGGAAAACTGACGGCAAAATCGAGAAGAGGAGAAGAGGAGAAGAGGAGAAGAGGAGAAAAACTTACAATCCGCAATCCGCAATCCGCAATCCGCAACCGTCTTGTCGGATTCAAAACGCATCTCGAAAACGCCAATCTTGAAAAGGGAAGATGCGAGATTTATTTTTTTCGCGGCGGTTACGGCGGTTTAAGCCGCGTTGAAAATAATCTGGCGAATCATTGTTTTCTGGTCAAAGCCGATTTGGTTAAAAAGTATATTGGTCAGACCAATTTGCTCGTCGAAGAAGTGATTTTTGAAAACCGCCGCGCCCGCGAAACGATGCGGGACGCGAAACCCGTGATTGATTGGCTGGCGGTTTCGGTTGACGGTTTCGGCTTGAAGGATCTGAATCCCGCAGAAAATCTTTTCGCGGTCGGCGACGCGGCGGCGTTTATTGACCCGTTCACGGGAAGCGGAATGCTGATGGCGTTGGAAGGCGCGAAAAGCTTGGCGAAAACCATTGCCGAAAATCGTTTTTCGCCCGACGAAATGGCGGAAAGCTATAAATTAAACTTTCAGCAAAGATTTCAAAAAAGACTGCGAATCTGTGCGCTGATGCGGCGCGCGGCGTTTGTTCCGAATCTGGCGAAAACATTAATTTCCGCACTGAGTTTGAGCCGTTCGGCGCGTGAAATTCTGGCGCGTTCAACGCGGTCAACGGGCGTTATTAAAATAAAGTAATGTGAAAATATAAAAAACTCGCCTTAATACTTGCCTTTCAACGGGTTTTAGGATAAAAATTTCAAAGCATATCTAAAACTAATTAAGAAAAATCTGTCGGTAAATTTTAATAAAACGGTTAACAATAATAAATCGTCCGAAAACCTTTAGTTGCAAAAATAAGTTGGATTTGCCCCGTGCGACATTTGTCTTTCGCCGACAGGATTAGAGAAAAAGTTTTTTAAGGAGAAAATAATTTTATGAAATCGAGTCCTTTTAGGATTTCTGCCATCGCCGGACGTTTTTTGATGACGGCGATAGTATTGATTTTCAGCGTTAGTGCGATTTTTGCCCAGGCACAAGGCAGCACCGCAGATTTAAACGGAACGGTTGTTGACCCGAACGGCGCGGTCGTCGCGGGCGCAACCATCACGGCGCGCAGCTCCGCAACCGGAATTACGCGCACCGTCACGGCAAACGATTCGGGAGAATATTCGATAATCGGTTTGCCGCCGGGCGATTACGAGGTGACGGTCGAAGCCGCAACCTTTAAGAAGACGGTAATTTCGCCCGTTCGGCTGACCGTCGGGCAATCGGCTTCGTTAGAAGTCAAACTCGAACTCGGAACACAGGATGTCACCGTTACCGTTTCGGGCGATTCGGTCGAATTGGTCGAAACGACGCGAACGTCGGTCGCCAACACGATTAGCCAGGAAAGAATTGAAAATCTTCCGATCAACGAACGCAGCGCGACGGGGTTTGCGCTGACGCTTTCGACCGTCGGGCGCGATAACGGTCGTCCGATCGGTCCTGCGCCGACTTCGGGTTTGAACATCGGCGGACAGCGCGGACGCTCGACGCAGGTTAATGTGGACGGCGCGGATTTTACGGATAATTCGGTCAATGCGTCGCGTTCGACCGTTTCGCAGGAAGCCGTGCAGGAATATCAGGTTAATACCAATTCCTACACCGCCGAATTCGGACGCGCGACGGGCGGCGTGGTCAATGTCGTTACGAAACGCGGAACAAACCAATGGACGGGAAATGTCTTCGGCTTTCTCCGCGATAAAAGCATTCAGGCGCGCAACGCTTTTGCGCCGATTGATAAACCCGATTTTCGCCGCACACAATACGGCGCAACCCTGGGCGGTCCGATTATCAAGGACAAGATATTTTTCTTTACCGCCTTTGAACGCCGCCAACGCGACGAATCGGGATTTTTTACGAGCGATGTCGTCGGTAATCTGACAAGTTCGGTCACGCTCGGTGCGCCGATTCTGCCGTTTACGCAAACCTTTAACCGGCTTACCCCGCAACAGGCGGCATTTGCGAACAGCCTGATCGCCACCGGCGTTCCGGCGAACATCAGCGCGGCTGTGCAGTATCTTTATCTGGCTTCGAGCGGCGGCAACACCGCTTTGACCGGATCAAATCCGCTGATCAGCGCGGGCGGCGCGATTCCGGCGGGGCAGGTTGTCGGTTCGAGATTTTTCATTACGGGTGCGCCGGTTCCGGTCGGCACGACCGGCTCGAACGGTTTGCCGATAGCTTTTCGTCCGCTCAATAATTTGCAGAGAATCTTTCCCGTCACTGAAAGATCGAATTACTGGTCGCTGCGCGGCGATTATAACGTTGACGACAGCAATCAATTCACGATGCGCATCGGCTATAACCCGAGCGAGATCACGGGTATTCAGGTCGAATCGCAGAATCAGTCTTTAGGACAGAACGATTTTTCGCGCACGGGCATCACGACTTTGCAGGACGTTTCGTTCAGCGCAGGCTTGACCTCGACTTTGAGCAGCACGACGGCAAACGAATTTCGTTTCAGTTTCGGCAGACGCGGAACGACCTTCAAATCGCAGAACGGCGAAGCCGTCGCTTACAATATTTCGGGCACGGCGTTCATCGGACGCGAGCTTTTCTCGCCGGTTGACCGCAAGGAAACCCGTTTCCAGATTCTCGACAACTTCAACTGGGTGGTCGGCAATCACACGTTCAAATTCGGCGGCGATATAAACTTTATCAAAATTCCCGCCGCGCGTTTTGAACTAAACTTTGCCGGACTTTTCAATTTCGGCGAATTTGCCGCGTCGAATCTCGGTTTTCCGGCTAGCGCTCCGTCGTTTACGCCGGTTCAAAGCTACGGACTCGGGCTTCCTTCGCTTTATATTCAAGGTTTCGGCGACCCGATCAGCCAGATCAAAAACAAACCGCTCGCTTTTTATGCGCAGGATTCGTGGAAGATCACGCCGCGTCTGAACATTAATTACGGCATTCGCTACGACGTTGAATTTACGCAGGAGATCGCGCCGGTCGGTTTCCGCGACCCGCTTTCGGGAATTAATCTCTCGGCGAGCGACACTTTGGCGGCGCAGGACGCGCTCGGCGTTCAGCAGGGTTTTCCGCGCGATACGAACAATTTTGCGCCGCGTCTCGGATTCGCGTTCGATATGTTCGGCAACGGCAAAACCGTTCTGCGCGGTTCGTTCGGCTTGTATTACGACCATCCGCTGCTGGCGGTCGCGTTCAACTCCGACATCGCCGATGCCGCGCAGCAGCAACAGGCTGTTCTGACGGCGGGAAGTCCTTCGCCGACCGCGCTCTTGAATGCGGCGCAGGTTTTCCAGGGAACGGTTTGCGGCGCGGTCGGCTCTTCACCGGCAATTTGCGGTGCGTCCGTGACCCCGGGCGTCGCGGCATCCGCCCAATATCAATTCGGCAGACAGCGTTTTAACGATCAGACATTTCCGGGTTTCGGACCTGTTTTGCCGTTCACGCTGCCGGTTTCAAAAGATTTCCAATATGCTTCGGCACTTCAGGGAAATTTGTCAATTGAGCGTCAATTGACGAGAAATATGTCTTTGTCGGCTTCATACATCTATGTCGGCGCGCGCCATCTTCCGCACCCGACCGACCTGAATACGCCGAATACGGCACTGCAAATTCAAAACTTCCAACGCTTTTTCGGCGGCGCTCTGCCGACCAGCACACAGCAGGCGATTGCTTTTTCGATTGCCACGACCGCTCCGGGAAGTCCGACCGGCGTCGGCTGTGCGGTCGTCATTCCGGGAATGGTTGCGGCATGTCCGGGCGGACGGGTGGTTGCTCCGGCAATTGCCAACTTCTTCCGACCGAACGCTCCGAACTATTTTCTGGCGGCGGCGCTTTCGGGCGGCGCGGTCAGCAAAGCCGTTCTGGATTCGCAGCTCGCGGGAAGTTTGAGAACGCCGGGCGTGATTTCGCCGTTCGGTTCGGTCAACGCGCAGATTTCGGACGGTAATTCGAGCTACAACGCGATGAACGTTGAACTCAAACGACGCTTTGCCAATAATTTTACATTTCTGGCAAGCTATACGTGGTCGCATTCGATTGACGATTCATCCGATTTGCAGACATTGCTGATCGCGCAGGATGTTCGCCGCTTTGACCTTGAAAAAGCCGATTCGCTGTTTGACCAGCGGCATCGTTTCGTTTTCAGCGGCGTGATGACCTCGCCGGATTCGTGGCGTTCGGGAAGCGGCTGGCAGAAATTCCTGTCGGATTTCACCATCGCCCCGATCATCGAACTTTCGTCGGGTCGCCCGTTCAATATCATCACTAATGTTGATGCGAACAACGACCAATCAACCCAAACCGACCGTCCGAGCGTTAATCCCGACGGTACGCTTTGCGTTCCCGGAAGCATCGGCTGTGTTACTCCGCTGATTACCAACGGAGAGTTTTCAACCGGAAATCTGGGACGCAATATGGGACGCACGCATTCGTTCGCATCGGTTGATCTGCGAATTTCGCGGGCGATCCGGTTCGGCGAACGTCTTCGTCTCGATTTGATTGCCGAAGGTTTCAACCTTTTCAATCGTTTTAACGAAGGTTCGGCTTCGCCGTTTTACACGGATGTCAACGCTTTCGGTCAACGCGCGGGCAACGGTCGCTATTACAGCCGTTCAACCGCCGCCTACGATCCGCGTCAATTCCAATTCGGAGCTAAATTCAGCTTCTAAACCAAAAGTTTTGAGTTTCAACGAAAGTTGAAACTCAAAACCTATCAGACTTTTTTGCCGCCGAATCCGTACGATTTACAGAGTTTTGTCTTTGCTCTGTGAATCACGCGGATTCTGTGGCAAAATTTATTTGTGGCTTCGCTTTCCGAAAAAATCAAACAAAAATCCTTTGAATTGGGCTTTCATAAAACCGGCATCGTGCGCGTCGAATCTTTGACGGAAGAAGAAAATCACCTGCGCGAATGGCTTGCCGAAAATTATCACGGCGAGATGCAATGGATGGAGCGCGAACCGGAAAAACGCGCCGCTCCCGAGCTTCTTTTTCCCGGCGCGAGATCAATCATCGTCGTTGCCTTAAATTATTTTACGCCGTTTGAACACGAAGAAAATTCATCAAAAGGCAAAGTTTCGCGCTATGCGTGGGGCGACGATTACCACGACGTTTTAAAGGAAAAACTGCGCGAACTTCTGGCGTTTATCAAATCCGAAAACGAGGCGGCGGAAGGCAAAATCTGCGTTGACACCGCGCCGATTATGGATAAGGTTTGGGCGGCGCGCGCCGGTTTGGGCTGGATCGGCAAACATTCGAATCTGATTACGAAAGACTACGGCTCGTGGGTTTTCTTGGGCGAAATTTTGCTGAATCTGGAATTAGAATACGATACGGACAAGGTTTCCGACCATTGCGGAAGCTGCACGGCTTGTCTCGATGCGTGTCCGACCGGCGCGATTGTCGAGCCTTACATTGTGGATTCCCGAAAATGTCTCTCGTATGCTACAATCGAACTTCGCGCACCGGAATTCCCCGATGAAATTACAGAAAACTTGAACGGCTGGCTTTACGGCTGTGATATTTGTCAGGATGTTTGCCCTTGGAATCGTTTTGAAAAACCGACCATGGAAGAAAGATTCGCGCCGCGCACGGGAAACGTCAGCGCGGATTTGGACGAAATTCTCGCGCTTTCGCCCGAAAAATACGCCGAAAAATTTCGCCGCAGCGCGATGAAACGAACAAAACTCGCGGGTCTGCAAAGAAACGCGACCGCTTTGAAAAAAAGCCGCAAAAAATAACGGAGAGAAAAATGTTTTTAAGATTTACCAAATTTTCGCGCCCCGTACACGGAATTATCATCGCCCTTTTAATGCTTTTCACGTCCGCTTTGATCGCCGTGACGGTCGAAAGTGCGCCGCAGAGAAACAAAGCCAAAGCCACGCCGACTCCCAAGAAAAAGACCACGCCGACACCGAATAAAAAGACGCAGGCGAAAACCAAACCGACGCCGAGCAAGACGAAAACGAATAAGAATTCAACACAAACCGCGACGAAAAATAAAACTGCCGACAAAAGAAACGAAAAAACATCGTCGAAAACCGCGTCGAAAACGACCGACCGAAATAAAAATTCAAAAACTGCGAATACCAAAAACTCGAAACAAACTTTAGCGGCAAACAATAAAATTCCGTCAAAAACCGCAAAGAACGACCGGAATTCAAAAACAAACGAGAAAAACAGAAATACTTCGCCGAGCAATACAAAGACGGCAGCGAATAAAAATAAAACAACGACAGCGATAACTACTAAACCGTCGGTCGTCAGAACGGCAGCCAAAACAACTCCGAAACCGAAAATCGAAACAAAATCGAGAACGGCGGATTTGAACAAAACGGCTGAAAAAACGCCAGAAATCACCACGACCGAATTTCCGCAGATCATCGTCACGAGTTTTTCTGTTCCCGTCAGAAATCAGGCAAACTCGTCGGCGCAGATGGTTTCAAACGTCAAACTCGGCACGGTGCTGAAAGTTACCGAGAAAAATCCGGCGTGGTATAAAGTGCAGTATTCGGACGGCGGAAAAAACTCGACGGGCTGGATTTCGGCAAATGCCGTCAACGATTTAAATGCTTCGGGCAAAACCGAGCTTTACCGCCAGATCGTCGAGCGAAACTACAAACCGCAGATGGATTTCCAGTCCGCGTCGGAATTTTACGAGTTTTTGAGCAGCGTCAACGGCGAATTAGAAGTTTCGGACAAATCAGCCGAAATCGAGTTGAAACGCCTTCTCGCGCTTCGCTCGGCGCTGAAAACCATTCCGGCTGAACGACGCGAAACCGCGCCGTATAGAGATTTTCTCAAATCGCGCGAAAAAGAGATCGTCTATAACGAACCGGGCGGCGAATGGCTCGTCGTCTCGAACGAATTTTGGAATCTGCACAGTAAATACCGGCAAACGAGCTTTTCCGACACGATCGCGTGGGAAGCCGCGAACAATACTTTGCCGGGCGAATGCGAAGGTTACGTCAACTGCTATCTTTTCGATATGCGGATGCGCTTCGGCGAATATTTAAATTTGCATCCGAACGGGAAAAACTCGGCGGCGGCACTGAAAAATATGACCGATTATCTTTCGCCAATCGTCGCCGACGCGCCGCAAAAGACGGTTTATAATGGTCCAACGGACGTTACCGACCGCGCCGAATTTAACAATCTGATCGCCGAACTCCGCACGATCGTCGCGCGCTTGCAATTCGTCGAAAAGGAAAAAACGCTCCAACAGCTCAGAACCATCGCCGAAGCCTATCGCTAAAATTGTTCTTTGTCCGTCGTCAGTTGTCCGTTGAAAATAAAAACAACGGATAACTGACGACGGACAACTGACAAATGCCTCCTAAAAATCTAAAATTAAAGTATGCTAACAGATTCTTACGGCAGACAAATTAAGGATTTGCGCGTCAGCCTGACCGACCGCTGTAATTTCCGCTGTTTTTATTGCCTGCCGAATGGCGAGCCGCCTTTAGCCAGAAAGGAAACGATTCTCACTTTCGAGGAAATCGTCGAAATCTGCGGGATTTTTGTTTCTCTGGGCATCGAAAAAATCCGTCTGACAGGCGGCGAACCGCTTCTCAGAAAAGATGTCGAAAAGCTCATCGAAAAACTTTCCAAACTAAAAATCAGGTCAGAACCGCCTGCGGTAGCGGGCGGGTTAATCTATCAATTAAAAGACCTTGCTTTAACAACCAACGGCTTTTCGCTCGAACGACGCGCCGAAAATCTGAAAAAAGCCGGACTCGACCGTGTAACGATTTCGCTCGACTCTTTGAAGAAGGAAAATTTCAAGCGGATTACGGGCGTTGATAAACTGGACGAAGTTTTGGCGGCAATCGAAGCGGCAAAACGCGCCGGCTTGGAACCGGTTCGCGTGAACGCCGTCGTCGTGCGCGGCACGAACGACGATGAAATCGTTGACCTTGCGCGGTTTGCGCGTGAAAATGCGCTTTCGATGCGGTTTATCGAATATATGCCGCTCGATTCGGCGCACGAATGGGATCGCAAAACGGTCGTTTCGGGCAGGGAAATTTTCAAAAGAATCAACGAAATTTTTCCGCTCGCATTAAAAGACCAAACGCGCGGCAGCGAAACCGCGTGGAAATATTCTTTCGCGGATAGTTCCGAAGGCGAAATCGGCATTATTGCGCCTGTCACGGAAATGTTTTGCGGCGCGTGTTCGCGGATTCGGCTGACGGCTGACGGGCAAATTCGCACCTGTCTTTTTTCGACTACGGAACATAATCTGCGCGACAAATTGCGAAGCGGCGCAACCCGCGAAGAAATTATCGAATTTATCCGCGAAGTCATTTTTCAAAAAGAACCGCGTCATTACATAAACGACGCGCAATTCGCCCCGGCGTCGCGTTCGATGAGCTTCATCGGCGGTTGATTTTCTTTTCATCAAAGACTTGCCGCCGGATTTTTTTTCAATCCGCGAAGCCCGAACGACTCGCCAGAAAAAAGTTGACTGTTTGTGTTTATAATTGTTTAATATAGTTGGAGTTTTTCCTTAATCTTTCCAAGTCGCTTTCTTCCGCGGTTCCGAAAATGAAATCCCTTTCAAGAATCTTAGTATTTTTACTAATTCTGCAAATCTATTTTTGCGTCGCCGAATGTCCGAAAGTCGTCGGTCAATATCGTTTCGATACCTGGACGACGGATAACGGTTTGCCGCAAAACGGTTTGCGCGAGCTTACGCAAACGCCTGACGGTTATCTGTGGTTCACGACGTTTGACGGTTTGGTGCGCTTTGACGGCGTGCGGTTTAAGAGTTTCGGCAAAGGCAATACGAAAGGAATTATTAACAATCGTTTCACGGGACTTTACGGCGACAAGGACGGAACGCTTTACGCGACGACGATGGAAGACGGCATTTTGACCATCTACCGCGACGGCGTTTTTTCTTCATACACCTCCGAACAGGTTCCCGGACATTACATTAATAAGATCGAACCCGACGCGAACGGTGAATTACGCTTTTTGGTCGAAGATGAAGACCGCACTTCAAAGAGCTGGTATTATTTGCGCGACGGGCAATTTATTTTCTCCGAAAAAGAAGAAAGCAATTTTGAAAAATTCGCGTTTCAGGGCAAATCCGGCGCGGTCTGGACTTTTACGCCGACCGAAACCGTCGAAATGCGGGAAGGTCAAACGACCCGTTATCCGCTTGAAATGAAAAAGGTTAATTTCCGAATTAACACTTTTGAAGACAGCGCGGGCAATCTCTGGCTCGGCGGCAGCAGCGTTCACCGTTTGGGCAACGGCGAAATTCAAAATTTCGGCGAAAAAGAAGGCTTGCCGCAGTCAAACTATCATTCGTTCTGGGAAGAGACGGACGGCAGCGTCTGGTTTGCAAGCGGCGGCGCGTCAAGCCCGAGCGTCGGTTTGCTGCAATATAAGGACGGGCGTTTGCAGGCGTGGGGAACAGAAAACGGCTTGCCCGCAACTTCGATCTTCAGCGTGTACCGCGACCGCGAAGGCACGGTCTGGCTGGCGACGAACAAAGGTTTGAGCCGTCTGCGGAAAAAGATCGTCAGCGGTTACGGCATCAAGGACGGCATCGCTCATTCGGAAGTTTACCCGCTCTACCGAGACCGAAATGAAAACATCTGGATCGGCACGACCAAAGGTTTGAGCATTTATCGCGACGGCAAATTTGAAATGCTCGAACTGAAACCGGCGGACGAAAACGCGCTGCCCGAAGAGACCTGGCGCAGGGAAAAAATGTCGGTGCAATCGCTCTGGGAAGACTCGAACGGAAAAATGTGGGTCGGTTTGAACGGCAGCATTTTCCTTGTTCAAAACGGCAAAGCAGAAATGGTCGAACGCTCGCGCGGACATCACGTTTTCGCCATCCGCGAAGATCGAAACGGAATTGTCTGGGCGGCGACCAACAAGGGAATTCTGCAATACCGCGATTACAAGTTCATCAAAACTTTAACTGTCAAAGACGGTTTGCCGAACGAGTTTATGACGTTGGTTTTTGAAGACTCCAAAGGAAAACTCTGGTTCGGCGGTTTCGGCGGTTTGTCGGAGTTCAAAGACGGAAAATTCACCAATTACACGATTAAAGAAGGTTTAGCCGGCAGCTACGTTCGTTCGATGTATGAAGACGCGGACGGCACGCTCTGGATCGGAACTTACGACGAAGGATTGAGCCGCTTCAAAGACGGGCGGTTTGTCAATTACAAAGCCGAAAACGGTTTATACAGCAACGGCGTTTTTGCCATCGAAGAAGACGCGCGCGGCAATTTCTGGATTTCGTCGAATCGCGGAATCTACCGCGTTAAACGTCAGGAATTAAATGATTTTGCCGACGGGAAAATCGAAAAAATAAACAGCGTCGGTTACGGCAAAGAAGACGGAATGCTGACAAACGAATGCAACGGCGGGCGGCAGCCGTCGAGCATCAAAGACAAAGACGGACGATTTTGGTTTCCGACGCAGGAAGGCGTTGCTGTGATTGATTCGGAAGCCGAAACCGACAATATTATGCCGCCGCCGGTCGTCATCGAATCGGCAACCGTCGAAAGAGAACCGGTTGACATCAGAAACGGTTTGACTATCGAGCCGGGACAAAAAAATATCGAGATACATTTTACCGCCATCAGTTTGATAAAATCCAAGCAGATAAAGTTCAAATACAAGCTCGAAGGACACGACGCGGATTGGGTTGATGCCGACACGCGGCGGACGGCTTACTATTCATCCTTGCCGCCCGGAACTTACAGCTTCAAAGTAAAAGCCGCCAACAGCGACGGCATTTGGAACGAAACCGGCGCGAATCTGACTCTCAAACTCGAGCCTTTCTTTTATCAAACCGACGAGTTTTATCTGCTGAGTTCTTTGGGCGCGGTTTTAGGATTGCTCGCCGTCTGGAAAATAAGCGTTCATCAACTCGAAGCACGCGAAAGAAAATTGGCAAATCTGGTTAGCGAAAAAACCGAAGAACTCAAAAAAGCCAACGAAGAATTACAGCATCTCGCCAATTCCGACGGGCTGACCGCAGTCGGAAACCGCCGTCTTTTTGAAGAATTTCTGCAGGGCGAATGGCATCGCGCAATTCGCTTCAAAACCGAAATGTCGCTGATTTTGCTCGACATCGACCATTTCAAACTTTTCAATGATACTTACGGGCATCAGGCGGGCGACGAATGTTTGAAAAAAGTCGCGGCTGTCCTGCGCGAAACGATTCATCGTCCGACCGATCTTTTAGCCCGCTTCGGCGGCGAAGAATTTGCCATTGTCCTCGGCGGGACGGATTTGGAAGGCGCTTTGAACATTGCCGAACAAGCGATGGAAAATGTCAAAACTTTAGCCGTTCCGCATTGCAAATCGCAGACGAGCGAATATTTAACCGTCAGCGTCGGCGTGGCGACGACTTTCGTAACGTTCGGAATGCAGGAATCCGAACTGATCAAAGCCGCCGACGAAGCTCTCTATCAAGCCAAAGCAATCGGTCGCAACCGCATCGTTTCAAAAGACCTGACCTTAAACTTCGGTGAAAAATCGGTTTTAGAAGAAGAATTTGCCGGTGCCGTCTAAATGCTTCGTGAATCAAATCAAAAAGCCCGGATGACGGGAAAAATCGTCGGTGCGTTTTTATTTGCGTCGCAATTCTTTGTTGGTTAGACTTCTATTGATGAATTTTAAAGAACTCTCGGAAAATCTTTCGCTTGCCGGTTATGAATTTTACCGGCGCGGCTGGGTGATGGGAACGAGCGGAAATTTCAGCGGGAAGCTGGCGGACGCGCCTTTGCGTCTGTGCATCACGGCGAGCGGCAACGACAAAGGCGCGCTCGACGAAACGCATTTTCTCGAAATTGACGACAACAGCGATGTTTTGCAGGGTTTCGGCAGACCTTCCGCGGAAACGCTTCTGCATCTGACGATCTATCGGATGCGGAAAAATGTCGGCTCGATCCTGCATACGCATTCGGTTTGGGGAACGATTCTCTCGGATGTTTTCTATGAAGACGGCGCGATTGAATTCGAAGGCTACGAGATGCTGAAAGGTTTGGCGGGCGTGAAAACGCACGAACACCGCGAAATTCTGCCGATCGTCGAAAATTCGCAGGATTACATCGCTCTCTCGCATGTGGTTGACAACGTTCTGCGCGAAAACCCGAATTGTCACGGCGTTTATTTAAGAAGACACGGGCTTTACACATGGGGCGAAGACGTTTTGGAAGCGCGGCGGCACATCGAGATTTTCGAGTTTTTGTTCGAGGTTTTGGGAAGAAGTTTGAAACAGTGATTGCCGGAATATTTGTGATAAAATTCGATCATGGCGATTGTAAACATTACAGAAAACACGATGATGCGTTTCGGGAAAAACATTTCCGAAATGGACAAATCTTTCGATATTGAATACTGGCAAAAGCAATCTTCAAGCGAGAGATTTTCGGCAATTGAAGAAATGGTCGAAATGCACCATTTAAGAAAAGGCGGAAGCGCGGATGAACTCAGACTTCAAAGAACTGTTGAACATTTTCAACGAAAATCGAATTAAGTATCTTGTAATCGGCGGGTATGCGGTTTCGGAATATGCCGAACCGCGTTACACCAAAGATTTGGACATCTGGGTTGAAGCGTCTGAGGAAAATGGTCAGAGAATATATGCGGCACTTAAAGAATTCAATGCGCCTTTATTCGATTTGAAACCGTCCGATTTTTCTCAGGAAGGTAGTTTTTATCAAATGGGCAGACCGCCCGTGAGAGTTGATATTTTGATGTCAATCGCCGGGATGAATTTCGCGAAGGCTTGGGAAAATCGTCAAATTGTCGATTTCTTCGGTGTTGAGGCAAACTTCATATCGCTTGACGATTTAATCAAATCTAAAAAATTAGCGGGCAGACCACAAGATTTGACTGATGTGGAAAATCTTTTATCAGCTAAAAAAATTAAAGATAGTCAATAAAAATATGGCAGTTGTAACAATTCCCGATAAAAATCTGACTTTAACCGACGCGGACGAAATTAAAAATCATCTCGCGGCGATCGGCATTGATTACGAGTATTGGGGAAACTCGAAAGATGTTTCGCCCGACGCTTCGGCAGAGGAAATTTTAGCGGCTTACGAGCCGGAAATCGAAAAATTGAAAACGAGCGGCGGTTATGTTACGGCAGACGTGATTGATATTAAAGCCGATATTCCGAATCTCGACGCGATGCTCGAAAAATTTCGCCCCGAACATTGGCACGACGAGGACGAAGTTCGCTTTATCGTCAAGGGCTGCGGCATTTTTCATATTGCGCCCGAAAACGGCGGCGACGTGACGGCGGTTAAAATGACAGCGGGCGATTTGATTCGCGTTCCGCGCGGCACGCGGCATTGGTTCGATCTCGACGAAACCAGAACCGTACGGGCGATTCGGCTTTTTCAGGACGCGTCGGGCTGGACACCGATTTACACGGAAAGCGGTTTGGAGAAAAATTATTAAAATTGATTCATTGATTCATTGATTCATTTGTTCATTTGTTCATTTATTTATCTAGTGCTAAGTAACAAAAGATATTGTAGTAATGATTTGTTTTCTGTAACATTATCAAATGCCAAGAAAACGACAAATCATACAATTATCGAAAACAGACAAAAGTTCTTTGACACTGA
>JALHNX010000031.1 GCA_022843305.1 Pyrinomonadaceae bacterium
CGCGAACATCTCGACCGGCGGCACGGCGATTGACCGGACGGACGAAGTGCATCCCGAAAACGTCTTTTTGTTTGAACGCATCGCGCGGATCATCGGTTTGGACGTTGCCGGAGTTGACATCATCGCCTCGAACGTCAGCGAGCCTCTGGAAGAAAGCGGCGGCGGGATTATCGAAGTCAACGCCGCGCCCGGTTTTCGGATGCACCTCGCGCCGTCGGAAGGCATCGGGCGCAACGTCGCCGAACACGTCGTCGAAATGCTTTTCCCGCCCGGAACGTCGTCGCGCATCCCGATTTTTGCGATTACGGGAACAAACGGCAAAACGACGACAACGCGGCTGATCGCGCACATTCTTAAAGGAAGCGGCAAAACCGTCGGCTTTACGACAACCGACGGAACTTATATTCAAAATCAGCAAATCGTGGCGGGCGACAACACGGGACCGGTTTCGGCACAGCTTGTTTTAAAAGACCCGACGGTCGAGGTCGCCGTTCTGGAAACCGCGCGCGGCGGAATTATCCGCGCCGGTCTCGGTTTCGATTACTGCGACATCGGCGTTGTGATGAACGTCGCCGCCGATCATCTCGGTTTGAAAGATGTCAACACGCTCGAAGATTTGGCGCGTGTCAAATCGGTCGTGCCGCGCGCCGTCGGCAGAAAAGGGTTCGCCGTTCTGAACGCCGAAGACGATAATGTTTACAAGATGAAAGAGCTTGTTGACGGGCATATCGTCTATTTTTCGATGGACGAAAACCACAAAAACATTCAACGGCAAGCCGGACGAAATCGCATTTCGTGCGTTTATGAAAACGGTTTCGTGACGATTCTCAAAGGCAAATGGAAAGTGCGCATCGAAAAAGCGATCAACATTCCGCTGACCTACGGCGGACGCGCCGAATTTATGATTCAAAACGTGCTGGCGGCAACACTCGCGTGTTTCGTTCACGGCGTAGCGATTGAAGACATTCGGAGCGGTTTGACGACCTTCAACGCGGGAACGGCGCAAACTCCGGGTCGTTTGAACTTTGTCGAAATCGGCGATGTTAGCGTGCTGATGGATTACGCGCATAATCCGGCGGGAATGACCGGACTGGTCAATTTCATCAAAAAACTTCCGAACAAACACTGCACCGTCGTCATCAACGGCACGGGCGACCGCCGCGACGACGATATTCGGGAATTTGCCAAGCTCGCCGCCGATCATTTCGAGCGAATGGTCATCAGGCGCGGAAATTATCTGCGCGGACGCACCGAAGAAGAAATGATTAAATTATTGCAGGAAGGCATCGCCCAAAGCGAAAACAAACCGCAAGTGCGAGTCATCCTCGAAAGCCGCGAAGCGATTCATCACGCCATCAAAAACGCCCGCAAAGGTGAACTTGTCGTAACACTTGCCGATTTAGTTCCGAAAGATATTGCGTATGTTCAGGAATACCGCGATATTTATTTACAGTCGAAAGCGGAAGGCTAAAACAGAAAAGGAGAAGAGGAGAAAGGGAGAAAGTCAGTATTACAAATTTCTTCCTTTTTTCTTTTTTATCGGTAAATCTCAACAACAATTTCGCCGTCAGCCGTTACAAAACCGCGATACATTCCTTCGGAATTGAACGGCAGAGCGACGTTGCCCGAGGCGTCAACCGCGATGAATCCGCCTTCGCCGTTGATTTCGGTCAGGCGTTCGATTGTCTCGCGTGAAGCGTCTTCCAGACTCAGATTTTTATATTTCATTCGCGCCGCGACATCGAAAGCCGTTACGCCGAGCATAAAATATTCGCCGTGTCCGGTGCAGCTAATCGCGCAGGTCGCGTTTTCGGCGTAAGTTCCCGCACCGATGATCGGCGTGTCGCCGATGCGTCCGAATTTTTTGTTGGTCATTCCGCCCGTCGAAGTTGCGGCGGCGAGATTTCCCTGAAAATCACAGGCGACTGCGCCGACCGTTCCGATTGCGGATTTGGGATTGCGGATTGCGGAATGGTCAAGTTGGATTCGATTTTCTTCAATAGCTGTTAAAAGTTGGCGATAGCGGTGTTCGGTGAAAAAATATTCGTCCGGTTCGAATTCGACGCGCATTTCGTGAGCGAATTCATTCGCGCCTTCGCCCGCGAGCAGGCAATGTTCGGTGCGTTCCATCACCAGCCGCGCCAGTTTGACCGGATTTTTGACGTTTTGAAGAAAGGCAACCGCGCCGGCTTTTAATTTTTTGCCGTCCATAATTGCGGCATCCATTTCGTTTTTGCCTTCGTGCGTAAAAACCGAACCGCGACCGGCATTAAACAGCGGAAAATTTTCGAGTTCGATGACCGCCGCCTCAACCGCGTCGAGTGCCGAGCCATTTTTCCGCAGAATCTCAAAGCCTTTTTGCAAAGCGTTTTCCAACCCGCCGCGATATTCTTTTTCGAGCGCGGCGGTCATTTCCGATCTGAGAATCGTTCCCGCGCCGCCGTGAATTGCCAAAGCTGTTTTGTTCATCATACATACAAAAATAAATGTCCGAAAATTCTTTGTCAAAAACCATTCGGACAAAAGAATTTTCGGACGTTTACAAATAAATGTTTAGTGTCAGGGAATAAAAGCCACCCGAACCGGCGAGTCGGTCGAAAGTCCGAAAGATTCAAAAATAAAGAAGATGATAAAGCTTTTATGAAACTTTACGGTCTTCTTTATTTTTATGAAATTCTCCGTTAAATCGAGGCAGCGATTGCTTCGTCGAAGATTTCAAGCGCGACATCCACGTTTTCTTTGGTTAAGATGAGCGGCGGCGACCAGCGGATCGTCGAGGTGCCGCAGCCGAGGATAATCATACCGCGATTGAAACATTCCATTTCGATTTTATCGCGCAATTCGGCGTTCGGCGCGAGTGTTTCCTGATCGGTTACAAACTCCACGCCGAGCATCATTCCAAGCCCGCGAACGTCGCCGATGACTTCGTATTTGTCTTTGAGTTTGTTCAACCCCTCCTGCAAATACGCGCCGACTTCTCCGGAGTTTTCGACCAACCCGTTTTCCAGCAGTTCAATGGTTTTCAAAGCCGACGCGATGCAGACCGGATTTCCGCCGAAAGTCGAAGCGTGTGCGCCTTTGTGCCAGTCCATAATGTCGGCACGCGCGACACACGCGCCAATCGGCAAGCCCGAACCGATGCCTTTCGCCAGACACATAATATCGGCTTTCACGCCTTCGTGATGGTCGAGCGCGAACATTTTGCCCGTGCGTCCCATTCCCGATTGCACTTCGTCAACGATCAGCATAATGCCGTTTTCGTCACAGATTCGGCGCAGTTCTTTGACAAAAGATTTTGGCGCGGGAATGTAGCCGCCTTCGCCCTGCACGACTTCGAGAACAATTCCGGCGACTTCTTCGGGCGGCGTGGTGGTTTTGAAAAGACGGTTTTCGATCCAGTTGATGACATCGCGCGAAATTTTTTCTTCATCGCACGGCATTTCGTCGGCAAAGTGTCGGAATTTGTTCGGATACGGAACGTGAACAACGTCCAAAGCCTGCCGCATAAATCCGAGACGCTGCGCTTTTTTCGATGACGTAAGCGACAATGCGCCGAGCGTCCGCCCGTGAAACGAGCCGAAAAACGAGATGAATTTCTGGCGGCGCGTGTGATACATCGCCAATTTCAGAGCGGTTTCAATCGCTTCTGCACCGGAATTAGCGAAATGCGTTTTCGTGTCGCCTTCGATCGGGCAGATTTCACTCAGTTTTTTGCCCAGATCGGGCATCTGTTTGTAGTAATAATCCGTGCCGCAAAGATGGATTAACGTTTGCGTTTGCTTGATGATTGCCTCGACGATTTCGGGATGGCAATGTCCGGTCGAACAAACCGCCACGCCCGCGTTGCAGTCGAGAAAGATGTTGCCGTCGGGGTCTTCGATCCATACGCCGTAGCCTTTTTCGGCGACGAGTTTGTAGTCGGGGCGCGGATAAGAAGGCGTTACGTATTTCGCGTCGGCTTCGATAATTTCGCGCGATTTCGGTCCGGGAAGTTCGGTCTTGATAATCGGTTTTTGTAATTCTGCTGTCGGTGTCATAAAAAAAATCTCCTCAAAATAATTTTTGTTGAAAATAGGTAAAAATGCCGAAATTGGCGGCGTTGGAGTCAGCGAATTTTGAGAAAGCAAAATTTAGTCGCCCGCGAAAAGGTTGGCGCGTTGTTTGATCGGTCGAAGTTTGGCAATCGAACGCGGAGTCATTTGATGAAAACAATATATCAGATTGCGCTTTGAGTTTCAAAAATTGTTTGAAACAATAATCAATATGCAAAGTCCAAAGAAATACACGAACAAATTGATTAACGAAACCTCGCCTTACTTGCTTCAGCACGCGCATAATCCGGTTGATTGGTATGCGTGGGGCGACGAGGCGTTTGAAAAAGCGAAAGCCGAGGACAAGCCCGTTCTCGTCAGCATCGGCTATTCGGCGTGTCATTGGTGCCACGTGATGGAACACGAATCGTTCGAGGACGAAGAAACCGCCGCGATTATGAACGAAAATTTCGTCAATATCAAAGTTGATATGGAAGAACGCCCCGACGTTGACCGGATTTATATGGATTTCGTGCAAATGACAACCGGCTCAGGAGGCTGGCCTTTAAATGTGTTCCTTTCACCCGAAAAATTGCCGTTTTTCGGCGGCACATATTTTCCGCCCGTTAATCGCTATAATATGCCGTCGTTCCGGCGTGTTTTGACGAGTGTGGCGGATGCCTGGGCGACAAAGCGTGATGATCTGCTGCTTTCGGCGAACGAGGTTTTAGGCGAAATGCGGCGCGTCGGACTCGCGGAATCATCAGGGGAAACGCTTTCGGAAAATCAGCTTGATACGGCTTTTCAGAGTTTTGTGCGTTATTTCGACGCGGCGAACGGCGGTTTCGGCGGCGCGCCGAAGTTTCCGCCGGCGATGAGTCTTGAATTTTTATTGCGGTATTATCACCGGACGAAAAACGAAAACGCGCTTGAAATCGTGACGAAAACGGCGGTTAAAATGGCGCACGGCGGGATTTACGACCAGCTCGGCGGCGGCTTTCACCGTTATTCGGTTGATGCCGTCTGGCTCGTGCCGCATTTTGAAAAGATGCTTTATGATAATGCGCAGCTTGCAAGGCTGTATCTGCATATTTTTCAGGCGACGAATGACGATTTTTACAAACGAATCGCGGTTGAAACGCTCGAATATATTAAACGCGAAATGCTCGACGAACGCGGCGGATTTTATTCGACGCAGGATGCCGATTCGGAAGGCGTTGAAGGCAAATTTTTCGTCTGGACACCGAAAGAGATCGAAGATGTTTTGGGTGCGGAAGACGCGCAGATTTTTTGCTTTTATTACGACGCTTCGGAAGAAGGGAATTTTGAAGAGAAAAATATCCTGAACGTCAATTACACACTCGAAGCAACCGCCAAAGCCTTGAAAATCACGCCGGAACGGTTGCAGGAAGTTCTAGAAACGGGACGCGATAAACTTTTTGCCGAGCGCGAAAAACGAATCAAACCGTTCCGCGACGAGAAGGTTTTGACCGCCTGGAACGGTTTGATGCTGGCGACTTTTTCGGAAGCGGCGGCGATTTTTAATAATAATGATTATCTGGAAATTGCGAAGAAAAACGCTGATTTTATTCTCGAAAACCTGCAAAAAGACGGCTATCTTTTGCGGACTTGGAAGGACGGAAAGGCGAAATTGAACGCTTATCTCGAAGATTACGCGAATTTTGCGGACGGTTTGACCGAACTTTATCAGGTTTCGGGCGACGCGAAATATCTGCGCGAAGCAAAACGCCTTGCGGATATGCTGATCACCGAGTTTTGGGATGAGGAAAACGGCGGATTTTATTTTACGGCGAACAATCACGAAGAACTCTTGGTGCGCAAAAAAGATTATTTCGACAATGCGACACCGTCGGGAAATTCGGTCGCGTCGGATGTTTTGCTGAAGCTCGCTAAATTAACGGGCGACGAACGTTATGAACGCTTTGCCGTCACGGTCTTAAAACTTGCCGCGTCGCAGTTTCGCCGTTATCCGCAGGGGTTCGGCAGAATTTTGTCCGTTTTGGAATTTTATTTCAGCCCGGTTAAAGAAATCGTCGTTTTGGGCGATTCGGATGAATTGAAAAACGAGATCTGGCGCGGGTTTTTACCGAACAAAGTTGTCGTTTTAGCCGAAAATGGAGGCGAAAATGCCGAATTTATTCCGCTTCTTAAAGAGAGAAGTTTGATTGACGGCAAACCGACAGCGTATGTTTGCGAAAATTTCGCGTGTCAGAAACCTGTAACTACAATTGAAGATTTGCGAGAGCAATTAGGTTTTGAGTCCCGCCTTTAGGCGGCAAAAAGCCTTCTGTATTTTGCGGGTTGTTCAGTAAGACATTTGCCTCTAAAGCCGCGAAAGCCGCCTGAAGGCGGGACTCAAAACTTAAACAAAAAGCACGTTGTCCGAAAACAACGTGCTTAATTTTTTAACTAATACTTACACAAAACTACGGTTTGGTGTTGGTGTTGGCATTCGTCGTGGTTGTGGTGGATTTGTTAACGTTTCCGTTAGTGTTTGTTGTTGTATTGGTCGTCGTCGTGCTGCTGCTGCTGCCGCCGCCGTTTGACGGACTCATATTTGTTGCCGGTGTCATGGTTGATGCCGGTGACGAAGTTGTCGTTCTGTTTGTGTTTGCATTGTTGGTCGCGGTGTTGGTGTTGTCACCACCCGGGCAAGCCGCACCCAATAAGCCTAACGTTAAAACTGCTGAAAGAGCAATTACTTTTTTCATTTCGATTATATTCTCCTGTCTTCTTCAAAGAATGTATGTTTACTTATTTGTTTAACGACCTTCCTAAGAAAGTCGTGTTCCTCAAACTTATTTTGGAACAATGGACAATATAAAAGGCAAATATGCCGAAGTCAACTCAAAAAATGGTAAATAAACATTTTTTGAGAAAAAAAACGCAAAAATATTTTAAGATTTTCGTCCCGCAAATGCCGAAAATGACGAATTTTTTACTGTTGACTTTCTTATTGCCGAACAGTTATCTTTAAATTCAGGTTCTTTTTCCCGCAAACCTTCATTTTCTCAATCTTTAGAAACCTTCAAAATCCTTTGCAAAATATGAAAATTCCGCAAAATTCTTCATTTTCGGGCAAGATTGCCGGCGACAGTTTTGTATTGACCGCCATTTTTTCGCTTGCCGTAATTGTCGCCACGTTTTTTGTGTCAAATGCAAATCTTACTTTTGAAACGAAAACGGCGGTTTTTCTGGCGATTGCGGTTTCGTATGTATTTTTGTGCGCGGCGTTTTATTTTTGGCAGAGGGAAAAATCGGCGGATTTAAAGGCGGAACAGGTGCTGTCGGCTTTTAATGAAGAAATCGAGGCGAAACTTTCGGCTTTGGAGGAAGCGAACGAATTTTTCGGCGCATCGCTCAAATTTTCCGATATGTTCCGCCTTGTAGCGAGCCGGATCGAAGAAATCGTGCCTTTTTCGGCGTGCGTTTTGTTTCTGCGCGGCGACGGCGACAACATTTTGCAGGTCAAATACGCGGTCGGTGAAAATTCCCGAAAATTTATGGATTTCAAATCCGACACGAACAAAGGTTTGGCGGTCAAAGCCTTTCTGAGCGGAAAATTGCAGTTTGACACGACGCTTTTAAATGAAAAACGCGTTTTTTCGCCCGAAATGTTAAAGAAATTCAAGACGGCGGCGGCTGTTCCGTTGGCGAATCGCGGCGAAATATTCGGCGTGATGGTTTTATACGGCGCGGCGGAGAATGATTTTGAGGGAAATGCGGAAACGCTTTTAACGGCGGTCGGCGAACGCGTTGCGCCATTGTTTGCCAGCTCCTTTGCCCTGGAACAGAGCGTTTCCAACGCTTTGACCGATTCGCTGACGAATCTGCCGAACGAACGCGGCTTTTTTCTGGTTTTGGAAAATCAGCTCGCGCAGTCAATTCGTTATCGCGACGAGCGCCCGTTGACGATTCTGGCGATGGACGTGCGCAATTTTGCGGAAATCAATCAAACGCACGGACACGCGACGGGCGACCGTCTGCTGGCGTTTGCCGCCGCTTTGATAAAAAAACAGCTTCGGCAGATGGACGTTCTGACACGCGCGTCGGGCGACGAATTTTTGGCGATTCTGCCGACCGCGAACGAAAAGATCAGCACCGAAGTTACGGAACGAATCCGCCGCGCCTTTGTTTTGACGCCGTTTCGACTTTCGGAACGCGAAACCATCAATCTGGCGATAAATTTCGGCACCGCGACCTTCTGGCGCGACGGCGAAACCGCCAATCAATTACTCAAAACCGCGCTTCTCAGAAAAGGACAGGACAAATCGGCTGAACGAAGCAAAGTCATCTGGTTTCCGAAAGAGTTTGTTAATTAAAATTAATTTCCGATCAGCGGCGTTTTGCAAAGCGGCGTAAAACGTTTCATTCCTTTAGTATCGAATGAAAAAGAGTAGTGGTTTCGAGCGTTTTTCAAACGCTTGCAGGCAAGGCTGACTGCGCTCCCGGCGATGCGATTTATTACTTATTCTGCACAGAAGTCAGATAAAGTAAAAAAATATTGTAAGAATCGTTCTTAAAAGTCTGTCTAAGAATCACTCTCGAAAATTTTTTTCGAGAGTGAATTAACATTTTGCAAAGTTGCTGCATCTTACGAGGTAATTGAAGGATGCGGCAGATTTGTGAAATTTATTTTGCGCACTTTATCATTTAGAGATGAAAATCGGTCATTAATTTTTGATTAATTTCTTCAATCTAAACTAAACTTTTTTCCGGTTCACTGCGTTAAAGAAAATAGCTAAAATTTGGAAACAGGAAACCAGGATGCTTTCAGGAACAAAACTCGGTCGTTACGAGATTCGCCAAAAAATCGGTTCAGGCGGAATGGGCGAAGTTTATCTGGCGCACGACGAACAGCTGAACCGCAACGTCGCGCTCAAGGTTTTACTGCCCGAATTTTGCTGCGACCCCGAACGCACCGAGCGTTTCCGGCTCGAAGCAAAAGCCGCGTCCGCTCTCAATCACCCGAACATCATCACGATTTACGAAGTCGGCATCGAAGACGAAAGACTTTTTATCGCCACCGAATTTGTTGACGGCGCGACTTTACGCGAAAAGGTCAATTCGGGCGAACTGACCTATCTCGACGCGGTAAGGATCGCCGAACAGGTTGCTGACGCGCTCGCCGTCGCGCACGACGCGCACATCGTTCACCGCGACATCAAACCAGACAATATTATGATCCGCAAGGACGGAATCGTGAAAATTCTCGATTTCGGACTGGCGAAACCGATTTTTGAACAAAGCGTCGGCGCAGAAGATGAAACCGTCCGGCTGGTGAAAACACAGCCCGGAATGGTGATGGGCAGCGTGCGCTATATGTCGCCCGAACAGGCGCGCGGCAAGGAAACGGACGAACGCACCGACGTTTGGAGTCTCGGCGTTGTTTTATACGAAACCTTAACGGGCAAAAATCCATTCGAGGGCGAAACCATCAGCGATTCGCTGGCGGCGGTCATTCACGTCGAACCCGCGCCGCTCGAAGACGTTCCCGAAGAATTACAGCGCATCGTCCGCAAAGCCTTAAAGAAAAAATCGAACGAACGTTATCACAGCATCAAGGATTTCGCGCTCGATTTGAAGGATTTGCGTCTGGAAGCCGAGCATCAGTCGGGCGAAAACCGTCTGAACCAGTTTTCAAAAACGGTGACGATTCCGAAACACGACACGGACAAAACCGAAACGCTTCTGCACCAGACGATCTCCGCCGACCATCACACGCGCGAACAGAGCGGTTTTTCAAAAACCGGCGAAAAATCCGTTGCGGGCAGATCGAAACGCCAATGGCTTTTGCCTTTCACGGTAATTCTTTCGGTGGCGATAATCGCTTTCGGCGGTCTTTATCATCTGCCGAAACTTTTCGGCGGCGGCGATCCGGCTTTTCAATCAATTCAAGCCTCGCGTCTGACCGATAACGGCACGGCGGCGGCGGCGGAAGTTTCACCCGACGGAAAACTCGTCGCTTTCGTCAACCGGCAGGACGGCAGAAAGAGTCTGGTCGTCAGGCAGGTTGCGACCGGCAGCGTCATTCCGGTCGTTGCGCCGACGATGCTGAATTTTTATCCGCCGACATTTACCCCCGACGGCAATTTTATCTACTACGTAACGATTGATAAAGGTGTCGGAACGCTGTATCGGATTCCCGCGCTCGGCGGCGAGGACGGCAATAAAAAAATCATCGTTGACGTTGATTCAAAAGTCGCGGTTTCGCCCGACGGCAAGCGCATCGCGTTTATCCGCCATAACCCGAACGAAGGCGGCGATACGATCATCGTTGCCGACGCGGACGGCGCGAACGCGCAAGGTTTTTTGCAGACTAAGGAAATCGGCTACGACGGTTTTATCGGCATTGACTGGTCGCCCGAAAACGACAAATTGCTCGTCGGCGTGTTCAAAAACAAGAGCGGTTCAAATCAGAAACTCGGGCTTGCGACGGTTGCGTTGAAAGACAAAAGACTCGAATACATCGGCGGAAAAGGCTGGCTCGGCGTGCGGAGTCTGGAATGGATGCGCGACGGCACGGGCATCGTGCTGGTCGGCAAGGCGAATCCGGGCGAAAATTCGCAGGTCTGGCTGGTTTCTTATCCCGAAGGCGAAACGCGGCAGATTACGACCGACACGACCGATTACGATTCGGCAAGCATTTCGGCTGACGGCGGCACGCTTGTCACGACACGGATTGACGCGATTTCGAGTTTGTGGGCGCGTGATACGCAAACCAAGGAAATGCGTCAGGTTATCGTCGAAAACAAAAATCTGCTCGGTCATTGGGGAATTTCGCAGATGCCGGACGGAAAACTTTTGTATGTCAAAATTACCGGACGCGAAATTAACATCTTTTCGTCCGAACCGACCGGCGAAGGCGAAAAACAGCTGACGGCAAACAGCGGTAACAATCAAGGTCCGGTCGCCACGTCCGACGGAAAATATATCGTTTTCTGCTCGAACCGTTCGGGAACTTACGCGATCTGGCGAATGAATGCCGACGGCAGCAATCCGGTGCAGTTGACGCACGATCAAAACGTGATGGATACGCAGATGCAGGTTTCAAAAGATTCCCGAAGCATAGTTTTTATGCGTGCGACCAGCGACGGCGGAAAAAGCAGGTTGATGAAGATTTCGATTGACGGCGGCGAAGCGGCTGCCATTATGCCCGATAACGGAAAGTCGGAATTTTCCCCGCGTATTTCGGGCGACGGAAAATTTCTCGCTTTTCACACCTTCGAGTTTGATGCCGCCAATCCGAATATCGAACCGAAAGTAAGAATTGTCGGCTTTGACGGCGAAAAAGCGGATGCGAATATGCGGGAATTTGAATCTAATATCAACCCCGAATTCAAATTTTCGCCCGATAACAAAGCACTGACCTATCTGAATCGCGGCGGAATTGACAATCTCTGGAATCTCTCGCTCGAAAACCGCAAGGAAACGCCGCTCACCGATTTTACATCGGGCAATATCTCGAATTTTACCTGGTCGAACGACGGCAAAAAACTTTTCATTGTCCGCGCCATCTATAACAGCGATCTGGTTTTGATAAAAGACTCGGCAAAGTTATAAAGTGAAAAGTAGAAAAGTAGAAAAGTGAAAAAGGGTAAAAGTGAAAAAGTCTCTGATAATTTTTGAGAACTAACTTTTTCACCTTTTCACCTTTTCACTTTTTCACTTTATAACTTTATAACTTTTCTACTTTTAAAATTATGGCAAAAATTTCATTTTACGGCGGTGTCGGTTCGGTGACGGGTTCAAAATATCTTTTGGAATCAAACGGCAAAAAAGTTCTGGTTGACTGCGGGCTTTTTCAGGGCGAAAGGGCATTGCGCGAGCGCAACTGGCAAGACCCGCCGTTTGATCCTTTGGAACTCGACGCGGTTATCATCACGCACGCGCACATTGACCATACGGGCTTTTTGCCGCGCCTTGTAAAATTGGGATTTAAGGGCAAGGTTTACACGTCGCGGGCGACGGCTGATCTGATGAAGATTCTGCTTTTGGATTCGGCGCGTTTGCAGGACGAAGAAGCCGATTACCGCAACCGTCATCATCTGACAACGCACACGCCCGCTCTGCCGCTCTATGACGAAACGGATGCGCGGGAAACCTTTAAGTTGCTGAATCCCGTGCCGAATACGGGCGAAGCGCACGAAATTGCCGAAGGCATGACGGCGAGCTTTCGCGTGGCGGGACATATTATCGGCGCGAGTATGGTGCTGGTCGAAATGCACAACGCACGTGAGAACGGCGAAAGTATAAAATTTCTTTTTTCGGGCGATCTCGGTCATTACGACCAGCCGATTGTCAAAGACCCCGAACCGCCGCCCGCCTGCGATTATCTGATGTGCGAATCAACCTATGGCGACCGTCTGCACGGCGATGTGACGTCGGACGTGAGATTTGCCGAGATCATCAACGAAGCTCACAAACGCGACGCGCCGATTCTGATTCCGGCGTTTGCGGTCGGTCGGACGCAGGAAATTCTTTATATGATCCGCGAACTCGAAGACGAAGGCAAAATTCCGGCAATGCCAGTGATCGTTGATTCGCCGATGGCGGCGCAGGCGACGCAGGTTTACAACCGCTTTTCCGAGGAACACGACGAAGAATACGCTTCGATCCTCGCCAAAAAAGTTCACCCGCTCAGAACCGATTGGATGAAAACAACCGCGACGCGTGAAGAATCGAAACAATTAAACCAGATGAAAGGTGCGCGAATCATCATTTCGGCTTCGGGAATGCTGTCTGGCGGGCGCGTTCTGCATCACGCGATGCGGATTTTGCCGGACGAAAATGCGACGCTCATCTTTGTCGGTTATCAGGCAGCGGGAACGACCGGACGGCGCATTCAGAACGGCGAAAAGGAAGTCCGCATTATGAAACAATGGATTCCCGTGCGCTGTCATCTCGAACGCGTCGAAGGCTTTTCGGCGCACGCCGACTGGAAAGCCGTTCTGCGCTGGCTTTCGGGTTTGCCGAACACGCCAAAAGCCGTTTTTACGACACACGGCGAACCCGACGCGGCGGAAGCGATGGCTGGGCATATCCGCGACGAATTCGGCTGGAAGGTCGTTGTTCCGGAGTATGAGCAAACAATTGAATTAACTTGACCGGTAACTAAATTAACGTCAATTCGGGTTAAGAAACTTGCCGGATGGAACGCCGTCATCTTGACGGCACACGGCGCGCGGGCGCCGTCAAACGCTTCGATTTTAGCGAATTTCGGAAGTTAATGAAGGCATTCGAGCGTTTTTCAAACGCTGTGCCGTCAAGCTGACGGCACAGCGTTTTTATCCCGAATTGAGATTAAATTAATTCAATTGAAATATTCGCCCGTGATGTTGATGATTAAGAAATGGCGCCAATTAAAAAAGACCGCAAAAACTTTGCGGTCTTTTTTAATTGGCAGTGGCAGAGGAAAGTTTTGGCTTATTCGTAGCGCAGACATTCGATCGGGTCAAGTTTCGAGGCTTTACGCGCCGGCAGAACGCCGAAAACCAGACCGACCAGCACCGAAACCGTCAAACCCGTGATAACCGCCCAGAGCGGAATCAGCGCGGGCATACTCGGAAAAATCAGCATTATCAATTTGCTGATGCCGATTGCCAAAACCACGCCGATAATCCCGCCGAAAAACGTTAAGGTCATCGCTTCGAGCAAAAATTGCAGAACAATCGCGCCTTTCGTCGCGCCGATTGCCTTGCGGATGCCGATTTCCTTCGTTCGTTCGGTGACGGAAACGAGCATAATATTCATCACGCCGATGCCGCCGACCAGTAAGCCCAAACACGAAATTGCGATGGCAACCAAACCGACTCCGCCGATGATGCCGTCAAATTGCGCGATAAAATTGTCGGCGGTTTTGAGGTCGAAATTGTTCGGCTCGCCGTATTTTACGCCGCGCCGCTGGCGCAAAATTCCTTCGACTTCGAGAACTGCGTCGTTTAATTGCCCTTGTTTCGCCTGAATGATCTGCAAAACGGCATCGCGTGTCGGCGCAACTTTTCGCGCTGTGCGAAACGGCAGAAAAACCTTGCGGTCTTCTTCGTTTTCGCCGAAAAATCCCGCTTTGCGTTTTTCGATCACGCCGATGATTTCCCAGGTCGTGCCGTTCATTCGCACGACTTTTCCGACGACATCATCTTTGTTATCGGGAAAAAGCGCCTCGACCGTGTTAACGCCGATGACCAGAACATTTCGTCGCTGGTAATTGTCCGATTCGGTAATCCAGCGTCCCTGCCGAAGAGTGATGTTCGCAATCTGCATATAATTCGGCGTTACGCCGTCGGTCAAAGCCCAACGATAATTTTTGCCTTCATAGATCAGGTTATCGTCAAAGCCGCTGCCCCACGAACCGATGTTGACGGCGACCTGCGCGATGTCTTCGACGGTCGTAGATTGACCGAGAATCGCGTTCGCGTCGTCTTCGTTCAGCGGTTTGCGGTTGCGTTCGTCGCGGTTCGGCGGTCCCATACCGGTCGAAAAGTGAAAAGCGTAGATGTTGTTTGAGCCGTATTCTTCGACGATGGCGACGATTGACTGGCGCACGCCGGTCAGAATCGAAGCGACGACAATCGCCGTGATAATGCCGATGACGATACCGAGAATCGTTAAGATCGAACGGAATTTGTTTGAAAGAATGTTGTCTAAAGCCATCTTTAAAACTTCTTTCGGTAAAGAGCTTGTAATATTCATCTTTCTTCTCCTTAGCTTTTCGTCAACGCGACAATCGGGTCTAATTTGGACGCTTTCCATGCCGGATAAAGTCCGGCGAGAATACCGATTCCGCTGGAAACCACGATTGAAATAACGATGTATTTGATTTCGATGGTCATTGTAATTTCAAGCAAAATCGTAATCAATTGCGTTACGCCGACCGCGAGAATTAAGCCGAAAAATCCGCCGACGACGCAAAGCAGCGCCGATTCGATCAAAAATTGAAGCAAAATCTGTTTTCGCGTCGCGCCGATGGCTTTTCGCAAACCGACCTCGAAAGTCCTTTCGGTCACGGAAACGAGCATAATATTCATCACGACGATGCCGCCGACAACCAGAATAATGCCGGTAATCGGTAAAACCACAGCCGCAATCGCGCCCGTAAACTGATCCATCTGCGAATTAAATTCGTCGGTGTTGACGACGCTGAAAGTGTCTTCTTCGCTTCCGAGAAGCTCGCGCCGGTTGCGCAGAGTTTGCCGCGCGTCTTCGATGGTTTCCTTAAAGACATCCGCGTTGAGTGCCTTGCCGTGAAGTTGTAACCCGCCGTTGCGGTTGAAAATCTGTTTATGAAGCGTGAACGGTATGTAAATATTCCGATCCATCGAATCTCCGAGAAACGAACCGCGTTTTTCTTCGATTCCGACTATTTGCAGCGGCACACCGCGCACTTTTATCGTTTGCCCGATGGGATTTTGATTCGGAAAGAATTTGTCCTGAATGTCGGTACCGATAACGCAGACTTTTGCCGAACGATCAACTTCGGCATCCGAGAAAAAACGTCCCGGCGCGATGGTTTTGTCTTCGATGTCAACCATACTCGCGGTTACGCCGATGATTCTGACCGACGGCATTTCGATACCGTTTTGATTGATCTCGGTTCCGGCATTCATCTGCGCGCCGACCGCCAGACACATTTTGCAGTTGTCGCGGACATACAGATATTCTTCCCACGTTATATCTTTGTTGCGGCGGTTACGGCGTTCGAATTCCTCGTCGGAAATTCGTCCTGTGTTTGCCATCCGCGTGATCATAAAATGGTTCGAGCCGAGAACTTTGGAAACCTTGTCAACAACGTAGGTTTTCAAACCGCTGATCGAAGCGGCGACAACGACGACCGCCGCAACGCCGATAATAATTCCGATCAAGGTCAGAAAAGCACGGAGTTTGTGTTCCAGAATTGACTTTAAAGCAATCCAGAAAGCGTCCGAATAAAATGAATATAATTGCCTCATAAATCTAATGTTTTGAGTCCCGCTTTGTCGGCTTTTGCTGTCCTGAACAAAGTCGCGGCACTGATGCCTTTTTTCCGCCTGAAGGCGGGACTCAGAACGTCCGGAAGAATTTTTATGAACTAAAATAATGCCTGAAAAATTAGACGTTGTTAGAAACGTTTTTGTTAACGGGAATGTTTCGGAAAAGTTTTATTTCCGAGAATTGCCAACTAAAACCTTACTCGTGCTATACTTTCACATTGTTTAATTCAAGAAAATTTTATTTGGGAGAATCAAATTTTGAGCGTTTTAGTTGATAAAAATACGCGCCTTATTGTTCAAGGCATCACCGGAAAAGAGGGAACTTTTCACACATTGCAGATGATTGATTACGGCACCAATGTCGTCGGCGGCGTAACGCCCGGAAAAGGCGGCACGACGCACGAAGGCGTGCCGGTTTTTAACACCGTCGCCGAAGCCGTCAAAGAAACCGGCGCGAACGCTGCGGTCGTCTATGTGCCGCCCGCATTTGCGGCAGACGCGATTATGGAATCGGCGGCGGCGGGCGTTCCGCTCGTCGTCGCGATCACCGAAGGCATTCCGGTTGCCGATATGGTTAAAGTGCGTGAATTTTTGCGCGACAAGCAGACGCGAATGATCGGTCCGAACTGCCCGGGAATTATCTCGCCCGGAAAATGCAAGATCGGAATTATGCCCGGACATATTCACAAAGAAGGACGTATCGGCGTTGTTTCCCGAAGCGGAACGCTGACCTATGAAGCGGTCGGACAATTAAGCGCGGCGGGACTCGGACAATCAACCGCGATCGGCATCGGCGGCGACCCGATCATCGGCACGACGCACACCGACGCGCTCAAATTATTTCAAGCCGACGACGATACCGACGCGATCATTATGATCGGCGAAATCGGCGGAACTGCCGAAGAAGATGCGGCGGCGTTTGCGAAAGACAACGTCACCAAACCGATCGTCGCCTTCATCGCCGGACAAACCGCGCCGCCGGGACGCAGAATGGGACACGCCGGCGCGATCATTTCGGGCGGCAAAGGCACGGCGGCGGAAAAAATGAAGGCTTTGACCGAAGCCGGAATCCGTGTTGTCGAATCGCCTGCCGACATCGGTAAAGCGATTCAGGAAGTTTTGGGTCAAAAAGCGGCGGTTTAATTTTCCGAAAAGGAGAAAAATTTATGGCGGAATACGAAACCTTTATGCATCGCTGGTTTGAGGAAGTTTGGAATCAAAGAAGCGAAAAGGCGATTGATGAAATGTTTGCGGCAGACGGGATCGCTCACGGATTAAAATCGGAAGAAGGCGAAACGATAGTCGGGACGGAAAACTTTAAATCGCTATTTCGCACTTTCCTTTCGGCATATCCCGACTTGAAAATCACGGTCGAAGACACGGTTTGCGAAGGCGATAAAATTGCCGCGCGGTGCAAAGTTTTGGCAACGCACGCGGGCGAAGGTTTAGGAGTCGCGCCGACCAATCAGCCTGTCGAATTCACCGGTTTGGCAATCGTCAAAATAAAAGACGGCAAAATCGTCGAAGCCTGGAACGAGTTCGATTTTATGAAAATGTATTCACAGCTCGGCGCATTGAAACTTAATCTGCAATGAAATTTTCGCAGGTCTTCAGCGTTGAAAAAAGCGATATTGACGGGCAGGGACACGTCAATAATGTCGCTTACGTGCGCTGGATTCAGGATGCGGCGGTCGCGCATTGGCTCTCGGTCACGACCGAAGAAATACGCGAAAGATTTACGTGGATGCTGACGCGGCACGAGATTGACTTTAAAAAACAAACTTTTGCGGACGAGGAAGTTACGATCACGACCTGGGTCGGGACACCGACGAGAGTTTCGTGGGAAAGATTTACGGAAATCCGGCGCGGCGCGGATTTACTGGTTAAGGCGCGGAGCATTTGGTGTTTGATTGACCGAAAAACGCTCCGTCCGGCGCGAATCGGGGAAGATTTTAAAAGGCGGTTCGGTAATAATGCGACATAAATTTTGAAGGAGTAACGAACACGATGTATTATCTCGCAATCAACGGACAACGAACGGGACCATACGAAGCGCACGACATTCAGCGAATGCTGCGGCAAGGCGCAATCGGTTATGACACGCTTTTCTGGAAGGACGGAATGTTCAACTGGGAAGCGATCGGTTCGCAGAAACATCTGTTTGAAACGACATATCAACAGCCGCAAGCCTATCAACAGCCGGGTTTTCAACAGCAACAATACGGGCAGCCGATGCAGGTTTATCAACAACCGATGCTCGCGCATCAGATGAATCCGCCGAAAACCCGGGTGACCTATATTTTACTCGCATTTTTTCTCGGCGGTCTGGGCGTTCATAATTTTTACGCCGGTTACAGCGGAAAAGGCGTAACTCAGCTTTTGCTGACCTTGTTTTTGTGGTGGACGATCGTTGTCCCGATCGGCGTGTGGATTTGGATAATCGTCGAAATGTGTACGGTTGACCGCGACGCTTACGGCAATCCTTTGACATAAAATGAATAGATATGAAAGACAGAATTTCCGTCAATCCGAATATTCATTTCGGCAAACCCTGTGTTACGGGAACGCGGATTACAGTCCAACCAAGGCGATTGAACTCAATCGCCTGATGGGCGCGACCAATCCGGCGGAAGCCGACGAAGGAACTTTGCGGAAAGAATTTGCGGGTTCAATCGGCGAAAATGCGGTTCACGGTTCGGACTCGGACGAAAATGCGGCGATCGAGATCGCATATTTCTTTAGTAAACTTGAATTAGTTTAAGTAAAAAGCTATAAAGAGAGTCAAGAAAGTTTAGAAAGTTTGGGAAAGTTCAGGCAGTAAATCTCATCCCAAACTTTCTAAACTTCCCAAACTTCCTAAACTTTAAATCAAGGACGAAAAAACAGATGAAAAAATGCCCGAATTGCCAGAAAGAATTTCCTGATACAATGCGTTTTTGCCAGACCGACGGAACTCCGCTGATCGAAGAATCTCAGCCCGAAGACCCTTTAAAAACGACGGTTGTCCGGCAGGAAGACATCGCTTCGGCAATTCCGCCGGCAGACCCTTTCAAAACAATGGTCGCGGGTTCGTCTAACCGCGAAGACAGCGGCGATCTGCTGCAACTGCCCGAAGAAGAAGAGTTTGACCCGTTGAAAACGATGGTTGCCGCGCCGATTGGACAAAACAAACCGATTTTGGAAGACCCGAAACCCGAACCGCCCAAATTCGAGGAAATCAAGGAAGAGATCAAATCCGAATCGTCGCCGTTCAGCGGTTTTTCACAGCCGAGCGAACCTTTGCCCGAAGCACCGAAGGATTATTCTGCCGACCCGACGCTTTTTCAGCCCGAACCGCCGAAGTTTAACGAACCGAGCCTGAATCCGCCGAGCTTCAGCGATTCGTCGTCCAAGGAAGAAAACGATTTGCCGCAGACGATGATGCAGAATTCGTGGGATAACGCGCCGAAATCCGAGCAGTCGCCATATTCGAACGATTCGCCGTTTTCAAAACCGAACGACGCGCCGATGGCATCGCCGTTCGATAAACCGTTCGATACGCCGAAGCCGTTCGAGGAACAGAAATCTTCGTTTGAACAGCCGCCATCGTCTTTCAACGAACCGCCGTCGCCTTTCGGAAATCAGCCGTCGTCGCCTTTTAATCAGCAGTTCGACGCACCGAAGGAATCATCATTCGATCAGCCGCCGCAAGCATCTTTTGAAAATCAGCCCGCATCTTTTGAACCGCAAACGCCGATGTTTCAGGAACCCTCGAATCAATTCGATCAGGCAAATCAGGGATTCGGCACGAATCAGCCTCTGCAGCAGAACGAATGGAATCCGCCGCCGTCGCCCGAACAGGGTTGGGGCGATCAGGGATTAGGCGCGAACACGCCGTTTCAGCCTCCGGTCGTCGGGGCGGGAAAAAGTCAGGGCTTGGCAATCGCTTCGATAGTTTGCGGCGGAATCAGCCTTTTGTCGCTGGTCGGTTTGGTCATCCCGTTTGTCAATTTTCTCTGTTTCTTTGGCTCACCGGCTTTGGGATTGGCGGGAATCATTACCGGATTTTTAGCGCGCAGCCGCGCAAACCGCGACCCCGAACAATACGGCGGCGGCGGACTCGCTCTGGGCGGAATCATTACCGGCGCGTTGTCAATTTTAGCCACGATCGGTTTGATACTCGTTACCGTCGTGTGGTTTGGCTATTTGGCAAGCAGATAGTTTAGAATTAAATCTATGTCAGTTATCACAGATGTTATTCAATCAGCCGTCGCAGTGTTCAAAGGAATGAGGCGCACGATTTCCGAAATTCCGCGCGAAAAATGGACGGTTCAGTATCCCGACGTGCCGGTCACGGTGCAGCCGCGTTACCGCGGAATGCACCTGCTTCACGTTGACGAAAACGGCAAGGAAAAATGCGTCGCGTGCTACTTATGCGCGGCGGCTTGCCCGTCGGATTGCATTTATATTGAAGCGCAAGACGATGCCCGACCTTACCCGGAACGCGTCGGACGCGATGAACGCTACGCGAAAGTTTACAACATTGACTACGGACGCTGCATTTTCTGCGGTTTCTGTGTCGAAGCCTGTCCGAAAGACGCGATCACGCACGGTTACAACTTTGAAATCTCAGTCTATAACCGCGCCGATCTGCTCAAAACTAAGGACGATTTGCTGATTACCAAGCAGAAACAGTCGAAAAATTACCGCGTCGCGCTATCAGACGAAGACGTTGATTCGGAATTCAAGGAAGTTGATTCCGTTGGGATAAAATTCAGGTTATAACTAAAACTCACGATTTGCCTTTATTTGAGGCAAATCGTGAGCGTCAGCAATCCCGTTTCTCGCTTCGGGCGTTATATTATTTGAGCCTTAGGTAAAGTATTTTTTCTTGATTTCCAAATAATACAGGAGTATTTTATTTCTGTGAAAGAATTAGCCGAAAACGAAGAAGCTCAAGAAAAAGTAAGTTTTGTAAAGGATAGAATTTCCTTGTTTACGACCGCCATTTTTTTTGTTTCGGGTTCTTTTTTGGCGGATGCTTTTGTGGGAACGTGGAAATTATACGGTTTTCTGTTCCTTTTGTTTTTACTCTATTTGGTAATTCAGCAAATTCTGGACAAAAAATATAATCAGCCTTTCAACTTTAAAGAACTCTTTAAAAAGATGGGTTTTTCTATGATTGTTTTACTATTTGGCTATAATTTGACCAACTTAACGGATTTTATTTCTGCAAGTTTTCCCGACAACTTTTTATTTTCAAAAATCTTTTCTGCTTTAGTCGGTTTTTCAATACTTTTCTTGGTAATTTTCGTTTTTCAAATAATCGAAGAAAACTCCGAAACATAAAATTGTTGTATAATCTTTCGTCGTGGACACCGAAAATTTACCGCCGTCAAATAAAGGCAGAAATTACGAGATAAAGGCAATCGGCTTGCGTGAATTTGCGGGACTCAGGCGCGATGACGAGCGTTTGAATCCGTTCGATCTGGCGAAATACGCGAATCTTCTGGTTGCTTCGTTCGAGCAGATCGAACCTTTCCTGACCGACGAAACCAAAGAACATCTCTTGAACGGCGCGAAAGATAAATGGTCGGGCGGCGCGTGTTCGCAAAAACTGCCCGACGGCAGAAAGCTGATTATCTTGAATCCGACGCACGGTGCGAACCGGCAAAATGCGACTTTGATGGAAGAGATCAGCCACGTTTTTCTCGGTCATAAACCGTCGCGGCTCGCCATCACGAATTACAACAAAGACGGAAAAGTCATCGCCCGCGATTATCACGCCGAGATTGAAGAAGAAGCCTATTCGGTCGGCGCGGCGGCATTGGTTCCGTATTCCGCGCTGCGCCGTTTTGTACTCCAGGGCAAATCTTCACGCGAGATCGCGCGGCATTTTAATGTCAGCCGCGAGCTGGTCGAATACCGTATGAAAGTTTCGCGCCTCTGGGACGATTACAAAAAATGGCTGATGAATAATGGTTAATGGTTAATTATTAATTGTTAATTAAGGATTTACCATTTACCATTAAAAATTAATCATTAACAATTAACAATTAATAATTAACCATTAATGAACGATTCCAATCCAAAAAGTTCACATCCCGACCCGCAATTAACAACAGTTGATAAACTGCGAATGTTGCTCGACATTACGAAGAAAATCAGCCGTTCGCTCGACGTTGACGAGGTTTTAACGCTCGTGATGGACACGCTCGGCTCTTTAATCCATTACGATGCCGCCGGAATTTATCTGGTTGATCAGGAACGCGCGCCGGAAAATCCGTATATTTTCAAATCAAAGGCGTTACGCGGCTATAAAATCCCGTTCGCGCTGGTCGAGCCGCGCATAAAATTGGGCGAAGGTTTTATCGGATACGTCGCGCAAACCGGCAAACCCGTGATTTCGCCGGACGTGCATCAGGACGAACGATATGTTCACGCCCGCAAACAGACGCGCTCGGAAATGGCGGCACCGATTATCTCAAACGACAAGGTGATCGGCGTTTTCGACCTCGAAAGCGACGCGCTCGATTCCTACACCGACGACGATTTACAGCTTTTGATGCTGCTCGCTTCGCAAGTTGCGATCATCATCGAAAAAGCCGAGCTTTACGAGCAATTCGTCAAGAAAAAACGCCTCGAAGCCCAGCTTGAGATCGCGCGCGGTGTTCAACTTGAACTGCTTCCAGATCACGACCCGAAGATCAAGGATTTTGACATCAGCGCGTATATTTTCCCGGCAGAAGAAGTTTCGGGCGATTATTACGATTGGGTAAAAACCGTCGAAGACCAGCTCGGAATCGTCGTCGCCGATGCGGTCGGCAAGGGAATTCCCGCCGCGCTTTTGACGGCTTTTTTGCGCGCGTCCTTGAGATTAGCCGTGCAGATCGGCTACGCGCCGAACATCGCTTTGGCGAAAGTCAGCAATCTTTTGTGGGATTCGGTCGAATCGCATCAGTTTATCACCGCGATCTACGGAACTTTGGACGCGACGAATAAAACCTTCGTTTTTTCGAATGCCGGACATAATCCGCCGTTGCTCATAAAGCCGAACGGCGAACACCGCTTTGTCGAATACGGCGATCTGCCGCTCGGAATGTTCCGCGAAATGCGTTATCACCAGCATTTTATAAAGTTTGAAGAAGGACAGGTTCTTGTACTTTACACTGACGGAATCACCGAAGCCGCCCGCGAAGACGGCGAAGAATTCGGACGCGAAAAGTTGGTTGAAAGAGTTTTGGAAGGAATTCATCTGCCGGCAAAGGAAATGATTGATTTTATCCGCAAAGGTGTCGCCGATTTTACCGAGCGGAAATTTCTCGACGATGACGGAACGCTTTTTGTCGTCAAAGCACTGTAGAAAAATGATGAAGTAGGAATGATGAATGATGAATTTATTTGATTTAAATTCATCATTCATCATTCCTACTTCATCATTAAAGAAAAACGCGGGAAGCGTTTTTCTTTCAAACCACCTTCCCGCGTTCCTTATTCAGTTGTATTGGAAATTGTAAAACTTTTTTCTTTAGTGTCCCGTCAGCGAATTATGCACTGCATCGCCGCCCGGCACGATCGGTGTTTGATAATCACCGTAGTTTAGTTTGTCGGTTGACGTTGATAATGCGTAAACGTCAAAACCGAAGGCATCGAAAAATTGTGCCAATTCAATCGAGCTATCCAGATAAACAACTTCTGCATAACCCAATTCGCCGCGAATTTCGAGCAGTCTTTCGACTACTTCGAGCGGTGCGAAACATTTTACCGGGTCTTTATAAGTTGCCATAATAATTGCCTCTTTATCAATTTGCCTGCCAAACCGCACAAGCATCGTTTTAGATTACGTTCCACCGTGAAAGGTTGTTCTGTTATTTTCAACAATCAGTTGATTTTCGACCAACTGCAACCTTTAGACGAAAAAAGTTGTCTATTTATCATAAAAGATTTAAAATAATTTCATAATCAGTCCAAAAGGAGTAAAAAAATGAAAAAAAATCTGTTGTTTGTCGTTTCAATAGTCGTTTTCGGTCTATTGTTCTCCACAATTGTGTTCGCGCAAAATGACAAAGTGGTTTCAGCCGCCGGTGATATGTATGTTATTTCCGCCAAAGCGGGCGGCGTGAATTACACGGAAGGAAAAGTTGCGATTATTCGCAAAGACGGCAAAAGCGGGCTTTTGCTAAAGAATGACAAAATTGAAATCGGCGATAAGGTTTCAACCGGCGCGGATGGAAAAGCCGAAATTCTTTTGAATCCGGGTTCGTTCGTTCGTTTGGGTTCAAATGCGAAGTTTGAGTTTCAAACGACCGACCTTGATAATCTGAAACTGAAATTATCCGGCGGAAGCGCGATTTTTGAAGTTTATGCCGACAAAGAATTCAAAGTTACGCTCGATCTGCCGAATGCCGATATTGAACTGACAAAATCGGGTGTTTACCGCGTGGACGTTCTGGCGGACGGCAGCGGAAAGATCTCGGTCTGGAAGGGCAGATTTTTAGCCGGCGATGAAGAAACCGAAGTAAAAGCCGGAAGATCGGCGATCGTCAAAGGCAAAACTGCCGGAACGATTGCAAAATTCGACCGCGACAACAAAGACGAATTAGATATTTGGAGCGATCTTCGCGCTAAAGAAGCGTCGAAAATCAACAAACGCTTACAGCGAGACGCTTTAACAAGTTCTTTGCTTAACTCCTTTAATCTCGGCGGCTGGAATATGTTCAGCACTTTAGGAGTTTGGGTTTTCGATTCGTTCAGCGGACGCTGGTGTTTTCTGCCGTTCGGACAGGGTTGGCGGTCGCCTTACGGCTACGGCTACGGATTTAACATCTATAATTGTCCGCTGCCGCCGGTTGTTTATACGCCGCCGGTAAACTGGACACCTTCAACGCCGACACCGTCGGGCAATCCGATGACTCCGCAGCAGGCACAGATCAGAGAGGAACGCCGTCAAACAATGCAAACGCCGACGTTTCAAAGATTCGAGAATAATCAGCGCAACGAAACGCGCGGCGATTCGAGAAATGACAACAGCGACAGCGGCAACTGGAACAACACCCGCAACAGCCGAAGCGATTCAAACGACACTCGAACAACCAATACGCCGTCCTTTCCGTCAACGCCCGCGCCGTCAACGCCCGTTATCGTCAATACTCCGACCAGATCGGAAACCAAAGACAATAGAATTGATTAGTTGAAAAATTGATCGGTTAATTATTTAGGAAAAGCGGAAGACTAAAATCTTCCGCTTTTTTTACGGAAAAAGTCTGATTATCGTCGCCGCCTGTTCGACCGCCGCCGGTTCAATTTTCGGCAGATAAGGCTCGGCAATTAATAACAAAGACTGCAAGCCGTTAAAAATCGTGTGCATAATGATGCAGGGCAGCAGATTACCGGTTTTCCAGCGGATCAGCGTCAGCAGGAGGCTCAAAAGACAAATCAGGAAGATCGTTCCCGGGCTTCCCCAATATTGCGGAACGTGAACCAGCGCGAAGCAGAAAGTTACGACCGCGATCGCGCCGCCGACACCGATCGTTCTTTGCAGTGCCGAATACAGAATGCCGCGATAGACGACTTCTTCGACCAGCGGCGCGGTAAAAGTCGCCAGAATGACGATGATATATGTTGCCGTCCGCGAGCTGCGGAGAATTTGCATCAATTGATTGTCGCCTTCGGGAATAAAATGACTGACAACTCCGGCAATTGCGAAAAAAGCGATCAGAACCAAAGGATAATACCACCAACGAAAACCGCCCGACCCGAAACCCAATGTTTCGTTCATCGAGAACTTGCGGTTTTTTGTCACCACGAACCACGCGACCGCCAATGTGAAAAGATGCGCGGGAATGATGGCGATGATATTTAAAATAATCGCTGTGCTGTCGGTTTGAATCGCTTCCAGCGAAATTTTTTGGTAAGCCACATAAGGAACGATAAAGAAAACCGGAAACATTAAGATCGCCAGCACGCTCAGAATCCAGACACCGACCGCGACAAAACTGTTCCACGGCGGATTATTCGGCATCGGCGGTTCGTCTTCGGGCGGCAAAGCGGCTAATTCTTTGGCAAGCGGCGCGTTGTAATAGGGCTGTTCAATTTCTTCGTTTTGCACGTTTTCGAGTTTAGCGAATTTGGTTTGAAGTTTAAAACCGGAAAAACTTGAAAGGCGAAACTTGGAACTTCAAACTTTTAGTGCTAACCTAAAATTCCGTGGAGCAACACGGGAAAAATCACCGACAAAAAGTTTATGCAATCATTCCGGCGCGTTACGAATCAACGCGTCTGGTGGGCAAATTATTGCTTGAAATAAATGCAAAACCGCTGATTTTGCACACGCTCGAAAGGGCGAAAAAGGCGAAAAATATTGACGAAGTAATCGTCGCGACCGACGACGAAAGAATTTTGCGAATCGTTCAGGAAAGCGGCAACGAAGCTGTTTTAACGAGCAAAGATCACCAATCGGGAAGCGACCGCATCGCCGAAGTCGCCGCGAATTTGCCCGACAATTCGATCATCGTCAACGTGCAGGGCGACGAACCGACGATTCCGCCTTCGACCATCGAAAAAGCCGTCGAAGCGATTTTGAATGACGCAGCGGCGGACATCGCAACGACCTGCGAGAAAATCGAAGATTTTCGGGATGTTTTAAGTCCCGATGTCGTCAAAGTCGTCACCGATACGAAAGGTTACGCGCTCTATTTTTCGCGTTCGCCGATTCCGTTTCCGCGCGAAGCCGTGAAAAAACACGGAACTCTCGAAAATGCTTTGCGAACAGAATCCGAACTGCTTTCGCTTTTTCGCAAACACACCGGACTTTACGTTTACCGCCGCGAATTTTTATTGAAATTTACGCGGCTCGAACAAACGAATTTGGAAAAAACGGAAATGCTCGAACAGCTTCGTGCATTGGAAAACGGCGCGCGGATCAAGGTTGTCGAAGTCGCCGAAAGCTCGATCGGCGTTGATACGCGGGAAGATTTTGAACGGGTTAAACTGATTTTAGAAAATCGAAAATTTTATGGGTGATTGGATTGGATTAATATTTTTCGTGCTGCTTATTGTCGGCGTGATTGTCGGGCTGAAAATTCTGGCAAAGCCCGTCACGCGCACCGAAGCGGAATTTGAACTCAACGCGGCGGAAAGCGCTTCGATGCTCGGCGCGAGTATGAATGCCTTGCAGGAAATTCTCGATCCGGCAGAAGCGCGGGCAAAAGAAGTTAAAGTTCAATTAAAAGAAGGTCGCTACAATAAAAAGAAACGCGAAGGCAAAGCGAACGGCAAGGAAAACAGCGAAGAAATAAAAAATTAATAACGAAAACTGACAAAGGAAAAAATATGACAAAATATATTTTCGTAACAGGCGGCGTGGTTTCGAGTTTGGGCAAAGGTTTGGCGGCGAGTTCGATCGGACAGCTTTTGGAAGCGCGGGGAATGAAGGTGCAGATGATGAAGCTCGACCCGTATATTAATGTTGATCCCGGCACGATGTCGCCGTTTCAGCACGGCGAGGTTTTCGTGACCGACGACGGCGCGGAAACCGACCTCGATCTCGGACATTATGAAAGATTTACCAACGCGCATCTGACAAAGGCGAATAATTGGACGAGCGGCAGAATTTATCTTTCGGTTATCGAAAAGGAACGGCGCGGTGACTACTTAGGCAAAACGATTCAGGTTATTCCGCATATCACCGACGAGATCAAAGCGGCGGTGCGCGTCGTTGCCGAAAAGGAAAAGCCCGATATTTTGATCGTCGAGATCGGCGGCACGGTCGGCGATATCGAATCTCTGCCGTTTATGGAAGCGATTCGCCAGATCGGTAACGAAGAAGGTCGCAACAACGCGCTTTTCATACACGTTACGCTCGTTCCGTTCATCGCCGCCGCCGGCGAACTGAAAACCAAACCGACACAGCATTCCGTCAAAGAATTACGCGAAATCGGCATCGCGCCCGACATTTTACTCTGCCGTTCAGACCGTCCTTTGTCGCTCGATTTACGAAAGAAAATCGCGCTTTTCTGCAATGTAAAGGAAAACGCCGTCATTTCCGCGCTCGATGTCAAAACGATCTACGAAGTTCCGCTCGCCTTTCACGAACAGAGTTTGGATGCGCTGATCGTTGACGAACTGCATTTGAAAGAACAGTTTCCGAATGTTGATCTGAAAAAATGGCGCGAGCTGGTTTCGACCATCAAAGAACCTTCGGAAGGCGCTGTGAAAATCGCAATCGTCGGCAAATACGTCGAACTCGAAGATTCCTACAAATCTCTGCGCGAGGCTCTGACGCACGCCGGCGTGGCGAATAATCTGAAAGTAAATGTGCATTGGGTTGAATCGGAAAGTTTGATTGACGATGAAAATTACGGGTCGCGCCTGCAGGATTACGACGCGATTCTCGTTCCGGGCGGTTTCGGCAAGCGCGGCATTTCGGGAATGCTTCGCGCCATCAAATACGCCCGAAAATCCGGCACACCGTATTTCGGAATCTGTCTGGGAATGCAGACTGCCTGCATCGAATTCGCCCGCAACGTCTGCGGTTTGCGCGATGCCGATTCGACCGAATTCAACAGCGAAACGCCGTTTCCGATTATTTTTAAATTACGCGATCTGGTCGCGGTCGAGGAACTCGGCGGCACGATGCGGCTCGGCGCGTGGGCTTGTCAACTGAAAGAAGGAAGTCTTGCGCGGGAAATTTATCATAACGCGGCGGAAATCTCGGAACGCCATCGCCACCGCTACGAATTCAACCCCGAATATCGCGCCGTGCTGGAAAAGGAAGGCTTAATCATCAGCGGCGTTTCGCCCGATGGAAAATTCGTCGAGATGATCGAACTGCCGCGCGAAAAGCACCCGTTTTTCGTCGGCTGTCAATTTCATCCCGAATATAAATCGAAACCGCTCGCGGCGCATCCGCTGTTCGTTTCATTCGTCCGCGCCGCGCACGAAAATCGTCTGCACAGCGAAAATCTGAAAGACGACGTTTCGAGCAATAAACAAATCGAAATGCCCGAACGCGCGATCATCGAAAGCGAAGATTAAAATTCAAACTTTGTAACCGAATTTTTCAAAACCGAACTTTTTTTGCTAAAAGTTCGGTTTTATTTTTCTTTTGACGGTGAATTCATTATGCTAAGTGCTACGAATTACATATGTGTAACACGCAATATTTTCTGAACGGCATCATTTTTGATATATGAAACAAATTTTACCGTTGATTGCGCTTTGCCTTGTTTGTTTTTCGGCAATTTCGGCGCAAACGAACGAAAAATTAACAGCGAAAATCACGGTTTTGCGCGGTAAATTGGTTGACGCAATTAAGGCGCGTGATAAAAAGACGCTCGAAGAAATTTACGCCGAAGATTTTACGCACACGCACGCTTCGGGACAAGTTGACGACAAAACAAAACGCCTTGCCGCACTCGTTTCGGGCGATTTGACGATTGAATCGGCGCAGGTTGATGAAATAAAAATTCGCTTTTACAACAAAAACACGGCAATCGCTGTCGGGCAAAGCCAAATTGAAAATGTGAAATACCGCTGGACAATCGTTTATGTCAAAAGCGGCAAAAATTGGAAAATCGCGGCGCGAGTCTTTCCGCCGTCTTGCTGACATATCCGCAGCAGCCGGATTGGGTGATTTTGGCAACGGCGATTCAGGCGAACTTGCAGGAAATCGGTTTTAACGTAAAAATCCGGCAGGTCGAAGACATCAACGCGGCATTGAAAACGCCCGATTGGGATTTGGCGATAAATTCGCCCGGCATTATGACTAACGGCGGTGCGCCCGATTCGGCGCTGCAAGAATATCTGACGACCAAAGGCGAAAGAAATTACGGCGGCGTAACGGATGCCGAACTCGATAACCAAATTGAAACCTTGAGCCTCACATTCGACGCGGAAAAAAGAAAAGAAATTTTGCTGATTGCGCTGGTCGTTTCGTATCTCGCTTTTGCGGCTTTTGGCAACTATCGAAACGCCTTCGGGATGGGAAGTTTATTTTGAAAATGAATTGGCGACAAACGGCGATTCGACGAAACTGCATTGCCGAAAAGCGCGAAACGGTTTTGTGATGCCGGTTTTTCAAGACCCTTTGAGCAGCTTAAATAAAAATTGGAAAATCTGGCGAATAATCACCGAACCATTGAACGCGAAACACCTCACGGAGAGATTTTCAAAGCCGGAAAACGCGAGCTGGCGCGAAAAATTTTAACCGAAGTCGGTTTAAGCGAAGTAGATTTGGATACGAAACCGACGCGGCTTTCGGTCGGGCAATGTCAGCGAATCTCGATTGCGCGGGCTTTGACGGCAAATCCGAACGCATTTTATCCGCCCGCATTTTGACACGGACAATTTCGATTACGAAAGTTTTTGGACTTCCGTAACTTTTAATATTTAATGGCTGAATCTGAAATGGGTGAACCTGACGAATTGTTTTATTGAAAGGAGATCGGTTAAATTATGAGCCGTTGGCGCGGACGTTGGGAAAATTTCTGAGAGCTTGCCGTGACGGGCGGTCCTCCCGTGCGGGGGACAAAGTTGGAAGCGTGGCGGATTCCGCCGGTTTGGAAACAGTTGCAGGAAATGAGTTTATCAGTTCCCGAAGGCTCGACTGTGCCGCAAAAACAGGAACAATTGATGAGCGCGACGCTGGCGGTTCTCGATTCGATCGCCAAAGACGTGCGCGGCGGTTTGCTCGAAACGGTCGGAATCGAAAGTTACTTTTCGACGCAAGAAAACCGCTGTTCGATGGTTTTGGAATTGCCCGAAAATACGGACACGGAATTGGTTGCGCGGGCGATTGACGCGGAAAATGTCGAAGCGTGGCGCGATGCGCAAAACAAAGTTCACATTGCCGTAAATCCGTGGTATTCCACAAAAGACGTTGACCAAACCGTTCTTTCGGCGATCAAAGTTATCCACGTTCTGCTCGGCATTCACGCCTCAGACGCGGAACAGCCAAAAACTTTTAAGCAAAAACTACTCAAGTCAATTCACGAAATTTTGCAAATCCAAAGTAACACCAAAAAATAAAGTTTGAGAACATTTTTGAAGGCGTTTAAATTTAAACCGGAATAACCCGAGCAGGAATTTGCGACAGATAAATTAAAGAACAAAAAATTGGAAACTATAATAAGTGCTTTTGCTCTTTTACTTTTTACTTGCTTTTGTCTGTGCTAATCTGTGTTTATATTTGGGGAGAAAATTTATGCAAACAACGGTTAATTTATCGGAAAATGCTTATCAATATGTTTCCGGTATTGCTCAAATGACGGAAAGAACGATTGATGAAGTTATCGAAGAAACTTTTGAAAATCGTTTTGAGAAAGAAGTTGAAATGTTGAAAAAGAGCGTGGCAATTTCTTCCGATAAAGAGGTCTTAGCCTTGGCTAATTTGCAGATGCCTGAAAAGCAAAGTAGTCGGTTGAGCCTTTTGTTGGCAAAAAATGGTGAGGGAAAATTAAATGACGGCGAAAAGGTAAAACTTAATGAATTGATGCAAATCAACCGTCTGAACGATTTGCGAAAGGCAATCGGAATTGTTGAAGCAATGAAGCGCGGCTTGGTAAAATCGGTGGAAGAATTGGCGTGATCGCAATTAAACAAGATTTGGACGCGAAAATTCGCGCACAAGCCAAAAATCGTTGCGGTTATTGTCTTGTTCCGCAAAAACTAGTTTTTTATAAACTCGAAATCGAACATTTGTTTCCAAAAGCCAAAGGCGGTGCAACTGAAGAAGACAATCTATGGCTCGCGTGTCGGCAATGTAATTTGAGCAAAGGAATAAAAACTAACGGCTTTGATGCGCTGACTTTTGAGCGCGTAAGACTTTTCAATCCGCGAAAACAAATTTGGGCTGAACATTTCAAGTTTAGCGAAGACAAAACCGAAATTATCGGCAGAACAAATTGCGGACGCGCAACGGTTTCCGCTTTGCAATTAAACAGGGATTTGCAGAAAACAGCGAGAGAGTTTTGGAAATTAACCGGAATTTTTCCTCCAATTGATTAAGTAAAATTCACAAATTTTTAAAATATTATGATTGACTTTATTAAAATACTTGTTGCAAAGCATCAGAATCTGGAATTCTGGCAAAATCAAGGCGAAGATAGAATTAGAAATAAGAAAGTTAAAGGTAGTTTGTGGATTAAAAGAAGATTTAGTGGATTTCGATTGCAAACAACAAGTGAAGCAGCAAGTATTTTAGACAAGGAGATTGAAAAATTACACGGTAACTCAATTGGAGAACAAAAAGGATATAAGTATTGGTATATTGATGATTACCACACAGTAGAAAAAATCATTGAATTTTTTGGACAATCTTAAATCACGAAAATTATTGTAATGAAATCTTTTAATGTAGATAATGTTACGTTCGGCGACGGAAATCTGACGTTTATCTTGGGTCCGTGCGTGGTCGAATCTTCGCAACACGCGCTTTTTATGGCGCGGGAAATTAACGATATTTGTCAGGCGGTCGGCGTTGAATTCGTTTATAAATCTTCGTTTGATAAAGCAAATCGGAGTTCGATTGAGAGTTTTCGCGGCGGCGGGATGGATTTTGGTTTGGATGTTCTCGCGCAGGTGAAAAAGGAAATCGGCGTTCCGGTGATAACCGATGTTCACGAAACTTGGCAGGTTGAAAAGGTTGCGACGGTGGCTGATATTATTCAAATTCCCGCGTTTCTTTGCCGTCAGACCGATCTGTTGGTCGAATCGGCAAAGTCGGGAAAAGCCGTCAATGTTAAAAAAGGGCAATTCCTCGCGCCGTGGGACGCGAAAAATATCGTCGAGAAATTACAGCAAGCGGGAAGCGAAAAAATACTTCTGACCGAACGCGGCGCGAGCTTCGGCTACAATAATCTGGTCGTTGATCTGCGCTCCTTTCCGATTATGCGCTCGTTCGGCGTGCCGGTCGTGTTTGACGTAACGCACAGCTTGCAGCTTCCGGGCGGACTCGGCAAGGCAACGGGCGGGCAAGCCGAATACATCGAACATTTTGCGCGTGCCGGAGTTGCTTGCGGTGTAGACGCGGTTTTTATGGAAGTTCACGACAATCCGAGCGTCGCGCCGTCGGACGGACCGAATCAGTTGCCGTTAAATCGTTTGGAAAATCTTTTGCGGAAATTGAAGCAGATTCACGAATTGGTAAAAGAATAATAAAATGTCTTTAATTGTCGTAGATGTCGAGTCGGACGGTGCGATTCCGCATAAATATTCGATGGTTTGTTTCGGCGCGGTCGTCGTCGAACCGAGTTTGTCAAAGACTTTTTACGGCAAAACGCGACCGATTTCTGATGAATTCGTGCCGGAAGCGTTGGCAATCAGCGGTTTTTCGCGGGAAGAACATCTGACTTTTGACGAACCGCAAGCCGTGATGCTTCAATTTAAGAATTGGATCAAAGAAAACGCGAGCGGCAGTGCGATTTTTATTTCCGACAATCTCGCGTTTGATTGGCAGTGGATAAATTATTATTTTCATTATTTCACGGGCAGTAATCCGTTCGGTTTCAGCGGCAGGCGCATCGGCGATTTATATGCGGGTTTGGAAAAAGATTTTTTTGCCGCATCAAAATGGAAAAAGTTTCGGCAGACGACTCACACGCATAATCCGGTTGACGACGCGAAAGGCAACGCCGAAGCTCTTCTGAAGATTCGTGAGATGGGCTTGAAATTTCCTTTTTAATTTATAGATATGAAAAAACTTCTTTCGGTAATAATTTTTACCTTTATACTTTTTACCTTTTCGGCTTTCGCGCAAAGTTCAAAAATCTGGGAAGTGCAGAAATACGACATCACGGTGACTTTGCCGACCGTTGAAACGGACAGATTTTTAAATGCCAACGCGGTTCTGAATCTCAGAAATGTTTCGGCAAGCGCGGCTTCGAATTTGACTTTGCGAATCAGCCCGTCGGCGGAAGTTTCAAGCGTCAAAGCAAACGGCGCGGCGATTGATTTTTCAAAAGGTCAAGAAAAAATCGGCAGCGGCAGTTTGCAGAGAATCATTCTGCGCGGCGTTTCCGCTCCGCCGAACGGAAATCTGGCGATCGAAGTAACCTATAAATTAAAGGTTGACGAAAATACGGGGTTAGGCGCATTGTCGCCCGTCAGTTCGCAATTTCTGCCGCTTTCTTTCTGGTATCCGACACCGAACAGTTGGTTTTTCACGCGCGGCGCCGATTTTGCACCATTTAGTTTGACCGTTAATACACCAAATACTCAATCTGCTGTTTCGGCTGGAAGCGACGGTGACATTTTTTCTTCGGGGCGCACAACCACGAGATACAATCAAAAACTTAACGGACAGCCGTTTTTTGTAACCGGAAACTGGGACCCTGTAAACACCGGCGGAATCCCGGTCTTGCTGCCGAAAGGCGCGGGCGCGGAAGAACAAAAACGCGCTAATGAACTGGCATCGCTGGCTTCAGAGGCAAAAGCATTTACTGCGAATTTGCTTGGAAATATATCCGATCTGCAATTGCAGATAGTTGCCGTCCGGCGCGGTGCGGGATTTTCGAGCGGCGGAACAATTTTGATTGATGAAAATGTTTTTCGCCGTCAGAAAATTGATTCGCCGACCGCGATGACGGTTTCGGAAGCCGTTGTCAAAGCCTGGATTGGCGGCACGGTAAAGGTTGACGGCGACGGCAACGGCGTAATTCGTGAAGGTTTGGCGCGTTTTATCGCCACGCAGTTTCTGGAATCAAAATTCGGGAAAGAAATCGCCGATGTTGAACGTCTGCGCCAGCGCACGGCATACGCAGCGGTCGTTAAACGCGACGCGCCTTTAAATACTGTTTCGCCGCTCGACGATTATTATTACACGACAAGTGCGAACAAAGGCGCGATGATCTGGCGGCTTTTGTCGAAAAAACTCGGGCAGGAAGAATTTTTTAAGATTATAAATGCAAATCTCAAAGAAGGCGCGGTTGATCTGGCAAAGTTACGCGGCGCGTTCTCGTCGCAAAAAACTTTTCTCGATTACGCTTTCGACCAGATAACCGATATGGATTTGTTGATCGGTCTGCCGCAGGTCGTCGGCGGAGATACGAAGATGGCTTTGCGGAATTCGGGTTCGGTTGATGCGGAAGTTGACATTATAGCGACAACCGACAAGGGCGAAAAATTAAGGGCTTCGACGACCGTTGCCGCGAAAGGTTTCGGTGAAGTCAGCTTTAAGACGGCAAACAAAATAGTCCGCGTCGAAGTTGATAGCGATAAACTTTTTCCGCAGATTGATTATTCAAACGATGTCAAGCCGGTTGAAATTGACGAAAGCGATTTGCTTTTATTCACCAAAAAGCCTTTCGATAAACAGGAGTTTGCGGTTGCCGAAAGAAATGCGCGGCTTGTTTTGCGCGATAATCCGCGTTTTGACGATGTGCGGATTTTGCTGGCGCGCGCACTTTTGGCGCAAAACAAGACGGCAGATGCGGAAAGGGAATTTCGCGCCGTTTTGGACGAAAAACTCCCGACGGGGCGAAGTCTGGCGTGGGCAAACGTCGGTTTGGGCGAAGTCGCTCTGAAATCGAATCAAAACGCGCAGGCAATTCAATTTTATAATGAAGCTATCAAAGCCGATGCCGAATACGGCGCGACTTTGGCGGCGCGGCAAGGCAAAACGAAAGCAAACGCGCCTTTAAATAATGATGAAGGAATAAAGGCGTTTTTCGCACAATTCGATAAAGCTGCCATTTCGGGGCGCAAGGCGGATTTGGACGCGATGATTTTAGCGGGCGAGATTCCGCGTTTTTCCGGCGGTATTTCGGGACAGGCGCAAACCTGGACAACGCGAATCAATCAGATAGAGAAGACCGGCGCGACGCAGGCGGTTGTCGAAACAAATCTCAGCATCAAAATGCTTACTAAAGACCCCGAAAGCGGAACGGCAGTTTATCGGCTAACTCTGGTCGGCAATAATTGGAAACTGAGCGGCGTTGATATGTTTGAAGTCAGATAGATGCTAACGGTTGTTATTTTGAAAGACGCAGGAAGGTTTTGCGTCTTTTATCTTTTAAATAATGAATAAACAAAATCTGAGCGAAGATATTTTGCATCGTGCCGGCAAGATCAAATTACTATTAATGGATTGTGACGGCGTTTTAACGGACGGCAGGCTTTATTTTACCGAAAGCGGCGAAACGATGAAGGTTTTTCACGTCCGCGACGGACAAGGTTTGGCGCTATGGCATAAAGCCGGATTTCGTTCGGGAATTATTACCGGAAGGGATGCGCAAAAAATTGTCGAAAAACGGGCAACCGAACTCGGAATACATTACATCAAAGCCCGTTCGCATGATAAAGCGAAAGATTTTGAAGATATTTTACAATCTGAAAAAATACGCGTAGATGAGGTTGCGTATATCGGCGATGATATTGGGGATATTTGCTTAATGGAAAAAGTCGGTTTGCCAATTGCTGTTGCCGATGCCGTTACGGAAATTTTCCCTTACATTATATATAGGACAGAAAAACCGGGCGGATACGGAGCTGTCAGAGAAGTGATTGATTTATTACTTTATGCAAAAAAGAATGTTTGAAAAATTTTCAAATTAATTTAAATGACAGGCAACGACTTGGTGTATATAAACGTCTTACTCTGCTCGCTCAAATTGAGAGGAAAACCGAGCGATTTGAAAATAATAAGATGGGCAACTCAGCAGAAAACAGTTTCATCTTAACTTGCTCGCTCGAAATGAGAGCGAAATTCTAAAGAAATAAAGTGAGCAACCTGATAGAAAGATAATTCATCTTAAATGGCTCGCTTGAAATAACAAGCAAAATTTTGTTGGGAAATTAAGTTCTCTTGGGTTAATAAATTGCAAGAGGGTTTTATTTTCGACAAAAATCGAAAAAATAAGTTCTTTGAATGTTTGTATTTATGTATTTGTGAAGGCGCATATTGCCCTTGAAAGGCTCTTTTAATGAAGTATGAAATTATTATTTTGTGAAATACTCGAAAGTCGCTTGACAAGAACACCTCAAATATAGAAAATACATATTTGCCTCTAGCGAAAATTTTTTAACTGGAAAAGATTAAGATAAAAATATTCGCAAGAGCAATTGACAAAGAGAATTGATTCTGTATAATCAAAAGTTTCGCTCGTGAAACTCTTTCGACAGTTAAAAGAGAAAAGTTGAAAGTTTTGTGAGCGATTGACAAAGGAATTAAGTTCTGTATAATCAGAAACTTCGCTCGCGGAAATTGGTTGGTAACAACAAAATAAAAAGTTTCGCCGAGCGGTTGACAAAAAAGATTGATTCTGTATAATCAATAATTTCGCCCCAAACAAAAACGGGACGAAGAAACGATAGAAAATTTGATTTTTGAAAACTAGATATGCGAGTCCATGTGTTAATTCAAACACGGTTCGTTTAACGACGAACACGAACAACAAAGAAAGCTAGTAATAACTTTTTAACGAGAGTTTGATCCTGGCTCAGAATCAACGCTGGCGGCGTGCCTCAGACATGCAAGTCGAACGATTAAAGCCCTCTTCGGAGGGTGCATAAAGTGGCGCACGGGTGAGTAACACGTAAGTAATCTACCTTCGAGTGGGGAATAACGTTCGGAAACGAACGCTAATACCGCATAATGCAGCGGCATCGCAAGATGACAGTTGTTAAAGATTTATCGCTTGAAGAGGAGCTTGCGGCAGATTAGCTAGTTGGTAAGGTAACGGCTTACCAAGGCGACGATCTGTATCCGGTCTAAGAGGACGGTCGGACACACTGACACTGAATAACGGGTCAGACTCCTACGGGAGGCAGCAGTCGGGAATTTTGGGCAATGGGCGAAAGCCTGACCCAGCAACGCCGCGTGAAGGATGAAGTATTT
>JALHNX010000032.1 GCA_022843305.1 Pyrinomonadaceae bacterium
GCATTGACGACAACTTCTTCCTCTTAGGCGGACATTCTTTGATCGTTACTCAGCTTGTTTCACGCATTAGAGCAATTTGGTCGGTTGATTTGCCGTTAAGAACCTTTTTTGAAGCCACGACGATTAGAGAACTGGCGAATCTGATAGATGCGAGCAAAGCGGATTCGACCAAATATTCAGCCGTCGAACAAATAAAAATAGAGAAAGAAGAACTAGACATTGATGCGCTGTTAACCGAATTGGAAGAAATGTCCATTGAAGAATCGGTGTCGCGGTTGGAAAGTGAAAATAAGTCAGAATAATTGCGCAAAATTACCTCGTAAAATAGCTTCAGAACAATTCATTAATAACTTGAAACCGATCTTTTCAAAAAACATAGCACTGAATTTGTTCAATAATCATTTGTCAATCGCTTAAAAGCAAAATCGGAGAAAATTGAATGGAAAATATTGAGTTTGATAATCCAATCGAAGAAATAGCAGTTATCGGGATGGCTTGCAGATTTCCGCAGGCTAAGAATGTTTTTCAATACTGGAACAACTTGGCTGCCGGTAAAGAATCAGTAAGGTTCTTCAAGGATGAAGAATTATCGGAAAACATTTCTCCCGAAGTGAAAAGTCATCCCGATTATGTGAAAGCGAATGCTGTGCTTGATGAGGCTGAATACTTTGATGCTTCGTTTTTTGACATCGGGCATCGTGAAGCTGAAATTATGGATCCCCAACACCGGATTTTTTTGGAATGTGCGTGGGAGGCATTGGAATCGTCGGGATATGATCCGTCTAATTGTCCGGGTGTCGTGAGCATATTTGCCGGAGTTGATCTGAGCAGTTATATGATGAATGTGTTTTCGAATCCTGAAGTCATCAGTTCGATGGGCGCATTACAGGCAATAATGAATAACGATAAAGATCATCTATGCACGAGAGTTTCACATAAATTAAATCTGCGCGGGGCAAGCATTGTCGTGCAGAGTGCCTGCTCGACATCTTTAACAGCGGTTCATTTGGCGTGCCGAAGCTTGTTGACTTACGAATGCGATGTGGCTTTAGCCGGAGGTTCTTCCGTCAAATTCCCGCAAGAGTCGGGTCATTTTTTTCAGGAGGGCGGAATTAATTCTCCTGACGGGCATTGCCGTGCTTTCGACCATAAGGCAAAAGGAACTGTCGGCGGAAACGGTGCGGGGCTGGTAGTCTTGAAAAGGCTTTCCGATGCCGTCAATGATGGCGATTACATACATGCGGTGATCAAAGGTTCGGCTATTAATAATGACGGCGCAAACAAAATGAGTTATGCCGCGCCGAGTGTTGACGGGCAGGCTGAGGTGATTTCAATGGCACATCAGATAGCAGGTGTTAATCCGGAAACGATCACGTATGTCGAAACGCACGGAACTGCGACCGAACTCGGAGATACAATCGAAATCGAAGCATTGACACAGGCATTTCGCCGTCAAACCGATAAAAAAGGTTTCTGCGGCGTGGGGTCGGTAAAAACGAACATCGGGCATCTCGATGCCGCTGCCGGAATCGCCGGTTTGATCAAAACCATTTTGTCGCTGAAGCATAAAAAATTACCGCCGAGTTTACATTTTGAAAAGCCGAATCCGAATATTGATTTTGCGAACAGTCCGTTTTACGTCAACGCCGAGTTCAAAGATTGGAAAACAGACGGTTTTCCGAGAAGAGCCGGTGCGAGTTCGTATGGGATGGGCGGCACAAATGTTCACGTCGTTTTGGAAGAATATTCGATGCCTGAAGGGCAGACGGAAACCGAAAAACCGGCAATCGTTCTGCTTTCCGCACAAAATAAGAATTCTTTGGATAGAATGACCGTTGAATTAAAGGATTTTCTCAAAAGTCAGCCGGTTCGCCTGATTGATGCCGCTTATACCTTGTCCAAAGGCAGAAAATCGCTGAATAGTCGGCGATTTATCATTGGCAAAAACAAAGAAGAAATCATCGAATCCATTGAGAACGGCGATAAAAAAAATATTCAAACCTCGCTCACACAACTTGCAAATCCGAAACAGGTTTGGTTATTCCCCGGACAAGGCGCGCAGGTCGTGAATATGGGCAAAAAGCTGTATCAATCGGATGCTTTTTTCAAAGAACAGCTTGATAACTGCGTCGAGATTTTGAAAGCGCATCTCGGTTTCGATTTACGCGAGGTTCTTTTTACGGAAAAAGGCGATGAAAAAGAATTGAACGAGAAATTGAAACAAACCAGCGTCACGCAACCGGCACTTTTTGTAATCGAGTATGCGCTGGCTAAATGGCTTGGACAATTCGGTTTAAGTCCTTTTGCAATGATCGGTCACAGCATCGGCGAATATGTCGCGGCGTGTCTTTCGGGCGTTTTCACCCTTGAAGACGCGCTGGCTTTGGTTGCTAAACGCGGTCAATTAATGCAAAAACTCGAACCCGGCGAAATGATGGCGGTGAGCTTAAGCGAAAACGACGTTCAACCATTTTTAGGCGAGAAAATTTCATTGGCGACGGTCAATTCTCCCAATTTATGCGTGTTGTCCGGTGAATCGGAATTTATCGGACTTTTGGAAAAGCAGTTATCGGAAAGAGACATTATCTGTCGCAAACTGCACACTTCGCACGCCTTTCATTCAGCGATGATGGAACCGATTTTGCAGGAATTTGCGGACGAAGTGCGTAAGGTCAATCTGAAAAAACCCGAAATACCTTACCTTTCAAATCTGACCGGAAAATGGGTCACTGAAGAAGAAGCCGTGAGTCCCGAATACTGGGCAAATCACCTGCGGAACACAGTCAGATTCAGCGATAACGTGAAAGAGCTTTTGCCGGAAAAAGATTTGGTTTGGATCGAAGTCGGACCCGGACAGACGCTGACGAATTTGACGAAACAGCATTTAAACGGGCATCAAACCGATAATTTTATCCAAATGCTCGGCGGGCTTCAAAACACCGGACAGGATTATGTTTTTGCACTCAAAACGCTCGGCAGATTGTGGCAGTGCGGGGCTGAGATAAACTGGCAGCCTTTATTCAATGACCAAAATCCGCAGCGCGTGATGCTTCCGACCTATTCATTTGAAAGGCAGAAATACTGGATCAAGTTTAATACGCGGCAAAATACGGACGCGTCACGGCAAAATCGAAACGGTGTGATGCCGTTCGAGGAATGGTTTTCCGTTCCGATTTGGAAACAAATACCGCCTTTCTCGCAGAGAAAAAGTCAGGATTCGAAAAACCGGAAAACGGCTCTCTGCTACGACGAATTTTCGGCTGAAAATAAAGAAGTCAATTCATTAAAAAATGCCGAAAACGTCATTTCGATTTATCAAACATCTGCATTTGAGCAAAAAGAGAGAAATAATTTCGGTGTGAATTTCCGTCAAAAAGAAGATTGTCAAAAACTCTTTTTGAAATTGCAGGAGCAGGGCGATATTCCGGATTTAATCGTTTTCGCCTTGCCCTTAACCGAGTATGTTGACACACGGAATTCGCCCGAAAAGTTTGATGATTTACAGGAAAGATTCCTGTATCCTTTACTGAATATTTTGAAGGCAATCGAAAAGGTAAATGTTACCAAGCAGGTTAATATCGCAATTTTGGCAAATCATCTTTTCACTATTAACGGTAATGAGAAAATTATGCCTGAAAAAGCCACTTTAACAGGGATTTGTAAAGTCGTTTCGCAGGAATACCCGAATATTGTCTGCAAAATCATTGATCCGGGTGAAAACGGCTTTGCGAAGATCAGGGAAGATTCGTTTGAAAATTATCTTTCCAACCTTTTTGAGAATCTGAGCGGCAAACAAGTGATTGCCCTGCGAAATGGAAAACAGTGGTTGCTTGAATATGAAGCCATAAAAATTCCGCCGGTTGATGAGGAAATAAAGGTTTTACGCGAAAACGGAGTTTATTTGATAACCGGCGGTTTGGGCGGAGTCGGGATGATTCTTGCCGAATATTTAGCGGAAAGAGTAAAAGCGAATCTGGTTTTGATGGGACGCTCCGATTTTCCCGCGAGAGGCGAATGGGATAATTGGTTGGAAAATCATCCGGCGGGGGATGCGGTTTCGGGAAAAATCGGACAAATCCAAAAGCTCGAAAAATCGGGCGCGACGGTCAATGTCGTCAGCTGCAACGTTTCGGACAAAACACAGCTTGTTTCAGCCATTGCTTCGATTGAAGAAAAAATCGGAAAAATAAACGGTGTGATTCACGGCGCGGGAATCAGCGGCGAACGCTCCGTCAGAACGATCAACGAAACCGGAAAAACCGAATGCGATTGGCATTTTGAACCGAAGGTTTACGGTTTGCAAACTCTTTTTGAAGCGATCAAAGACAAGGATTTGGATTTTTGTCTATTGCTTTCATCATTGTCGGCAGTGCTTGGCGGTCTCGGTTTCGGTGCTTACGCGGCGGCAAACAGTTTTATGGATTCGTTCGTTGAAAAATATGAAAAAGAAACCGAATTTCCCTTGATAACGGTTGATTGGGACGGCTGGCTGATCGGTAAAGAAGCTCCCGAATCGCCGTTGGAAATGTTTTCGATGACACCGCAGGAAGGTTCGGAGGCTTTTAACAGAATTCTCGAAAGCGGAAATCTCAGGCACGTTGTCGTTTCAAAAGGAAATCTTCAGGAAAGAATGAATTTATGGCTGAATCTCGAAAGAAATGCCGAACAAAGCGAAACCGCAGAAACAGCCGAATCGAACACTTATCCTCGTCCGGAAATTTCGGAACCCTACGTCGAACCGCAAAATGATACGGAAAAATTGATCGAAAACGTCTGGTGTGAACTACTTGGAATCGAAAGTATCGGAATCAACGACAACTTTTTCGAACTCGGCGGACATTCACTTCTGGCAACCCAACTGGTTTCGAGGATCAGGCGAAATTTCGATGTCGAATTGCCTTTACGGACTTTTTTTGAAATCCCGACCATTTCCGGTCTGGCAGATTTGATTCTCAAACACCAATCCGAACAATTCACGGATGAACAAATAGCCGAAATGGCTGATGATATAAAAGGACTTTCAGAAACGGAAATACAGGAATTGCTCAAAGCCGAAAAAGAAAAATTAATCGAAAAAGGGCAAGCGAGCAAGTAGTTTTTTTTTCGGCAATCCGTCGTAAATAAAGAAAATTGATCGTGAAAATCCCTTCCACGGAAAAGAAAAAAACAACTTAACAAATCAGCCGGCATATATCCGTGATTTTGCAGTTAATTTTCCTGCACTGGATAAATGAAAGCGGCTTACTATCAAAAGACCACAAATTTTCAACCCGTTTATCCACAGTGGATTAGCAAGAATTCGAAATCCTAAAAGTATGAAAAAAGAGAAAACAAAACAAGAAGTTGCAATCGTCGGCGCCGGAATGAGCGGCACGGTTTTGGCTTATATACTTGCAAAGGAAGGCTATGATGTAACGATTTACGAAAAACGCTCGGATTGTCGTTGCGATACGACGAAAAAAGGCAGATCGGTCAATTTAACATTGGCTGAAAGAGGCATTCAAGGTTTGGAAAAGATCGGAATTTCACGCGAAGAACTTTTCTCGATGTGTATCGGTCTGAAAGGTCGTCAAATCCATAAATCAAACGGAAAATTGAAGTTTCAGGCTTACGGCAATAAAAAAGGCGAGTTGATTTATTCAATAATCAGAAATGACCTCAATTGTTTTTTATTAAACTATCTGGAAAAGTTTCCCGAAATCAAGCTCGTTTTTAATCAGGAATGCGAAGAGATTAACAAACAAACCCGGGAAGTTCATTTTCTCGACAAATTAACAAACAAAAAATATTCGATCAAACCCGATATTTTAGTCGGCGCGGACGGGACGTTTTCAACTGTTCGCCAGCAGATGCAACGCGGGCAGAGAGCTGATTATTCGCAGGTCTTTTTGGATTCGGGTTATAAAGAACTGACAATTCCGCCGGATGAAAACGGCAATTACCGGCTTGACCCGACATATCTGCACGTTTATCCGCGCGGCGAAACACTGCTGCTTGCGCTCAGCAACAATAACGGAAGTTTTACCTGCACCTGCGTTATCTCGCACGAAGGAAAGATAAATTTTGAAAAAATAAACCAACAGGAAAATTGCGAGAAATTTTTCAAAAATTATTACCCGGAAATGTTTGAACTTATTCCCGATGTTCTGGAAAGTTTCAAACGCAGCCCGATTAACGAATTTATTACAACTAAAACCTCGATGTGGTTTTATCAGGATTGGATCGTCCTGATTGGCGATGCGTGTCATACGGTTACGCCGTTTTACGGACAGGGAATGAACACGGCGCTGGAAGGTTGCTGGGTTTTGGTTGAGTGCATCAAGAAAAATGAAAACGATTTGCAGGCTGCCTTTAAAGAATATCAATCGTTAAGAAAAAAACATACCGATTTGCTCGCCGATCTTTCGGTGCAGAATTTTGTCGAATTGAAAGACAAAGTCCGCTATCCGAGCGTTGATTTGATGAAAAAAATCAATTTTTTTCTGGAAAAATTGTTTCCGCGCAACTGGCTGCCTTTATACACAATGGTGGCGCATACGACGATTCCTTTTGCCGACGCGATTGCGATTGAGAAAAGGCAGAATAGAATTTTAAAATTCTTCGGAATCGGGATTTTAGCGGCAATTCTCAATGCCGGGGTAAAGACCGTATTTCGAATCGGAGAGTTTTTTAATCGTGAGGACGAATTTGAAACTTACGAAAACAAAAAAGCCGGTCCGATTGAAAGCGTTGATTATCTCGGACAGCGAGCCGAATAGTTTGAAAACAGTTCTTTGAAAATAAGGAAAGAAATCATAGGAGCTTAATTTTGCTTAATTTACTCAGATTTTTATTAAAGTTTTCTCCGAAAGTTGTTGTAATTGCGATTGTCAGCGGAGTTCTCTCGGGCATTTCGAGCGCGGCACTGATCGGGGTGATAAATTCAGGAATCAATACACCGAAAGAAGAAAAGCTAACTATTCTGTTTGCTTTCATCGGTCTCGGATTGGTGATGCTGTTTGCGGGAATTATTGCGAAAATATCACTTATTTTGTTGTCTCAATCGGCTGTTTTCGAACTCCGCTTAAGTTTAAGCAAACAAATCATCGAAGCCCCTTTGAAATTTCTGGAAACCTACGGCGGACCGCGGCTGATCGCCTCGCTTATTGACGACGTTCAGATTGTCGCCGGAACTTTACTCGGCATCCCGGCGCTTTGTATAAATTTTGCAACCGTTTTAATTTGCTTGATTTATATCGGTTGGCTTTCGTTCTGGGTATTGGGATCGGTCATTTTGTTTACGGTCATCGGGGTCGTTAGTTATTACACATTTTTAAAGATGGCGTGGAGTTATCTGCAGAAAGCGCGAGAAACACAAAACAAACTTTTTGCGGATTTTCGAGCGTTGACACAAGGCACGAAAGAACTCAAATTGAATCAAGACCGGCGCGAGGCTTTTTTCGAGCAGGAACTCGAAAAGACGGCTTTAACCTATCGGGGTTTCAGTACGAAAGGCTCGCAAATTTACGCCGGCTCCGACAGCTGGGGACAGTTTCTTTTTATTACCCTGATCGGTTTAATCATTTTCGGTTTGCCTTTGATCGTCGAAACCGAAAGCGCGGTTTTAATGGGCTACGTGCTTGCCTTGCTTTATATTATGGCACCGCTCGAAGTGATGATAAATTTTTTCCCGAATATCGGTCGGGCGCAAATCGCTTTGCAGCAGGTTCAATCGCTCGGGTTAACCTTATCCGAAGAATTTAAGGAAAAAAAGAGCGAAACCGACCAGCCGCATCTTCCTTTCAAGGAATTAAATTTGCGCAACACTTCCTATCACTATCTGAGCGATCACGAGGAAAAAGGCTTTCAGATAGGTCCGCTGGATTTGACAATCAAGGCGGGTGAAACCGTTTTTCTGGTCGGCGGCAACGGCAGCGGAAAAACAACATTACTTAAATTATTGACAGGTCTTTATTTACCGGATGAGGGAACGATTACGCTGAATGGAAAAAAACTGACTGAGGAAAACCTTAATTGGTATCGTTCATATTTTTCGGCGGTTTTTTCGGATTTTTATTTGTTCGATAAATTGCTGGGTTTGGATAATCCGCTCTTGGACAAGGCTGCCACAAATTATCTCAAAAAATTACAGCTTGGGGAAAAAGTTACGATTACCAACGGCAGTTTTTCGACCCTCGATCTTTCACAGGGACAAAGAAAAAGACTGGCTTTATTAACTTCTTTTCTCGAAAACAAGGAATTTTATATTTTCGATGAGTGGGCGGCTGATCAAGACCCGATTTTCAAGAACATTTTTTACAAAGAATTATTGCCTGAATTAAAGGCAAAAGGAAAAACCTTACTGGTTATCACTCACGACGACCGGTATTTTTCGTTAGCGGATAGGGTGGTCAAACTCGATTACGGCAAACTCAGTGAAATCAACCCGATTGATTTTCCGGCAATCGAAGGCAGCCGGTCAATCAAGGAACTGGCAAGTAACATCAAAACGGATGAATTCGCCGAAACGGATTTAAGTCTGAAAACGGCAAAACCGATTGTAACCAAAAAGAAACAAGAAACCTATAACGAACTGCTTGGGGCGGGATTTGTTACCGGATTTTTTAAGGACGATCTGGTAAAAAATGAAGAAAAGGCGGAGCAAAAGAAAAGTCCGCTTCTCACATTCGCTTCCTTTATTTTACTTGGCATCGTCGCTTTTACGGCATATACGGTCGTAAAGACACCTTCGACGGTTTCAGCAAACTCACAGAATACGGCGTTTTCAACTGAAAACGCGTTCGCGCACGTTCGGCAAATTGCGAATAAAAAACGTCCGGTCGGAACGACGGAAAATGAAGAAGTCAGGAATTATATCGTTGATACGGCGGCAAAAATGGGACTGCAGGCTGAAATAATTTCGGCTGAAACTATCGAAAAAATCCGTGATGAAATAAAGGGCGGAACGACGAAAAACATCATTATCAGAATTCCCGGCACGGATGGAAAACACAAAATCGCTTTTAACAGTCATTATGATTCGACGGCTTACAGTTACGGGGCGGGCGATAACGGCGCGGCAGTCGGAACAATGCTCGAAACGATCAGGGCAATAAAAGCGGGAAATCCGTTGAAAAACGATTTATTGTTTATTTTTACAGACGGAGAAGAAGAAACAATGCTCGGAGCGCGCGGACTCAGAGACTCGACAAATCTCTATCAGAACATCGACCTGATCTTTAATTTTGAAGCCAGAGGAACTTCCGGGGCGACCATAATGTTTGAAACGAGCAAAAATAACAATTGGTTGATTCAAAATTTATCGGCTTCGGGCGCAAATGTTCTGGCGACCTCAGTTTCCGCCGATCTCTACGAGCTGATGCCGAACATCACGGATTTTACAATTTTTAAGGAAAATAATCTCAAAGGATTGAACTTCGCCTTTATCGGTGATGGAGAAAATTATCATTCCGCGCTCGATTCGTTAGAAAATTTAAGCCATGAAAGTATCGCTCATCAGGGAAATTATTCTTTAAGTTTGGCGCGTCATTTCGGGAATAGCGAAGTATCAAAAGATGAAACCCACGACAGTGTTTATTTCAGCCTGCCCGGAGTTTTTATCAATTATTCGGAAAATTGGGTGTTGCCGGGAACTTTCCTGAGTTTTGCACTGCTCGCCGCAGTTTTATTTTTTGGAGTCAAAAAAAAGAAATTAACGCCAAAAGGGATTTTTCTCGGATTTTTATCCTTTTTTGCCGTTCTCTTGATTTCATTAATTGTGTCGTTGATCGTCGGTTTTCTGGCAAAATTTATTTTTCTAATTGTCGGCGGTAAAGCGGACGAAGCTAAATATACAACCGAATACATCGTTTACGGCGGGGCTTTTTTGGCGGTCGGTTTGCATTTTTTATTTTGCAGTGCGGTTTGGAAAAGAATTTTCTGGCTGAATTTAACCGTCGGGATTTTGGCGGGTTGGTGGCTGATTCTGCTGGTCAGCAGTTTTCTTCTGCCCGGAGGTTCTTATTTATTTCTTTGGGCAGTATCGGGCGGCTTGATCGCTTGTTTGATTTTAATTCTCAGAAAGTCGAATTCAATATCCGATCCCGTTAATTTCAATGTTTTATTGCTCTTTTCAATTCCGGCATTACTGGTTTTTATCCCTTTGATCTATTTATTGAGCGAGGCTTTCGGTGAAAACTCGCTTTCGCCGGTGATGCTGCTGATAACACTTCTGATGACCACAATGGTTTCGTTCGGTTTTGTAATTTCAGAATCCCTGAAAAAAACCGTTCCGGCAATTTTCGGCATCGCGGCTTTAATATTTTTGATAGTCGGGATCGTTCCCCGCACCAACGGCAAACAAACTCCGGCTTATAAAAATCTGTTTTTTGCCCAAAATGCAGATACCAACAAAGCCGTCTGGTCGAGTGTTGACGCGAAAGTTAATGATTGGACAAAGCTGTTTTTAAGCGAAAAGCCCGAAACCGGAAAAATCTCCGATGTGTTTCCTTCAAATTATTCTCAATTTTTATACAAATCGGCGCAAACCATCGAAAAATCCGCGCCGATTGTCGAACTGCTCGAAGAAAAAACGGTAGATGACATCCGAATTTTGAGATTCAAGCTGAGTTCCGCCCGAAAAGCTCCGGTTATTTACATATTTGCTCCGGCGGAAAATCAGATACAGAAAATTCAGTTTAAGAAAACAACTTTAAATCCCAATGAATATCCGCCTCAAAAAGACGCGATTTACCGTAAATTGTTTACATATTTTGCAATTCCGCCGGAAGGTTTGGAATTTACAGTCGAAACGAAAAAAGACACGCCTTTAAAACTGATCGCTACCGAGCAAACTTACGGTTTACCCGAATCAATTGAAAACAAACAGGTTGCTGTGCCGGAAAATATGATTTTCTCGGACATTATTTATAACAATTCAACTTTGATTTCAAAATCTTTTGAATTTTGAAATCATCACCCGAATTTTCAAAAAATGGCTGTCTCTGAATATTTAAACAACGATCCGCACGGGGCAGGAACATAATTTCTTCAACTTCCAGCAACTTTATTCTTTAGAAAAAACTAAAAAAGGAAATAAAAATATGAAGGAGAATACTAACGAAGCCGCTCTCGGAAATGGTTTACACGATTCTTTATTTGAAGGATTTGCGTATATCGAATTATATGTCGGAAACGCGCATCAAGCCGTCCATTATTACCGCACCGCATACGGTTTCAAACCGATCGGTTTTATGGGAATGGAAACCGGAGTCCGCGACCGGGCTTCATATATATTAAGTCAAAATAACATAAAGCTCGTTATAACCAGCCCGATTTCAAAAGATAATTCGATTGCCGAACATATTTACCGGCACGGCGATAGTGTCAAAGACATTGCCTTAAAAGTAAAAAATTGCGAGGAAACTTTCCAATATCTGATTGATAAAGGCGCACAGGCGGTCAGCCCGCCGCAAAGATTTTGTTTGGAAACAGGTCATATTATTTTAGCCACAGTCAAAACTTTTGGTGAAAACGTGCATACTTTGGTCGAAGAACAAGGACAGGTTTTCGACCTTTTGCCGGGTTATGAAAGAGTAAATTTCAAACAGTTGATTAATCCCGAATTATTCGAAGTTGATCATTTGGCAATCTGTCTCGACGAAAAAACGCTTGATTTCTGGGTTGATTTTTACAAAGAAGTATTCGGCTTTTTTCAATCGCATCAGGAAGACGTTTCGACCGAATACAGCGCGATGAACTCCAAAGTAGTGCAGGACGGATCAGAAAAAATCAAATTCGCTCTGATTGAACCCGCAAAAGGAAAAAGAAAATCGCAAATCGAAGAATTTTTAACTTATTACGCCGGTGCCGGCGTTCAGCACATTGCGTTTTCTTCAGCCAACATTGTCAGCTCGATCAATACTTTAAGAAAAGCGGGCATAGATTTTCTGATTCCCCCGAATACGTATTATGACCGTTTGGCAGAGCGAGTCGGCGAAGTTGACGTTTCGCTTGACGATCTGAAGAGTTACAACTTGTTGGTTGACCGTGACAAATGGGGGTATTTGATGCAGAGCTTTACAAAACCGGCGCAAACAATCCCGACGATGTTCTACGAGATAATCCAGAGACATAATGCCAGAGGTTTCGGTGCGGGAAATATCAAAGCCCTTTTTGAAGCCGTCGAATTTGAACAATTGCGACGCGGAAATTTGTAAAATCAACATTCCGACAAATTAACTGAAGACTGTCCGAAGCGGTAAAAAAAACATTTTAATAAAACAATTGCAGCCAAAATAGCCAGAGAGAATTCCGATTATGAGAGAGCAAAAAGACATTTTTAAGGATTTAACGCCGACGCAGCGAGAGTTGTTAAGACTAAGAATGAGTCGGACAAGTAAAGAAAACATCAAAAAAAGAAATATCGAAAGAAAGAGTCAGGAAGGAGTTCCGGCACCGCTTTCATTCGCGCAGACGCGCCTCTGGTTTTTGGAACAGCTCGAACCGGGAAATCCGACATATAATATGCCGGTTGCCATCAAATTAACCGGAAAAATTGACCTTAGCGCGATTGAAAAAGCCGTCAACGAAATTCTTCAAAGACATCAGGTTTTACGAACGACCTTCGTATTTCTTGACGAAACTCCGATGCAGGTAATCGTTCCTTACGAACCGATTCGTTTAGAGATCGAGGAAGTTACCGGAATCGAAGTCGGAGAAGAAAAAGCGGAAAAGATCAATGAAATAATTAATAAGGAATGCGTCAAGCCCTTTAGTTTATCGAAATCGCCGCTTTTGAGAGTCAAAATCATTAAATTAAAAGAAGACGAACAGATTCTTTTACTGATGATTCACCATATCGTTTCCGATGGCTGGTCTTTAGGAATTCTGGTTAGGGAATTGACGATTTTATACGACGCTTTTTCAAATAACAAGCCTTCGCCTTTACCCGAACTTCCTATTCAGTATGCGGATTTTTCGATTTGGCAAAGAGAAACCCTTCAGGGAGAAAAACTTCAGGAAGAAATCAATTACTGGAAAGAGAACCTCGCAGATAGCCCGACACTTTCGAGTTTTCCGACAGATTTTCAACGACCTCCGATTCAATCTTTAAGAGGCACGACCATGCGAATTTCATTCGAACGCGAAATTACCGCCAGGATCAAAAATTACGCGAACGAGTTGAAGTTGACGAATTTTATGGTGTTGGCGGCGGTTTTGAATATTTTACTGCATAAATATTCGGGACAATCCGACATCGTTTTGGGAACTCCGATTGCGGGTCGCCGATTTGACGAAACCGAACCGCTCATCGGATTGTTTCTGAATAATCTTGTTCTGCGCACGGCAATTGACGAAAACGACAGCTTTAAAGATTTATTGATGAAGGTCAAAGAAGTTTGTTTGGGTGCTTATTCGCATCAAGACGTGCCTTTTGAAAAATTGGTCGAAGAACTAAGCCCGGAAAGAACGATGAGTCATTCGCCGCTGTTTCAGGTGATGTTTTCACTACAGGCGGAAATAAGCTCCGATGCGAAAAAGACGGATCTGGGAGATTTGCGAATCGAAGGGCTGGCAGCCGACACGGGAACTTCAAAATTCGACCTCACCTTTCAATTACTCGAAAGCAGTGAACATTTTGCCGGCTTAGTCGAGTTCAACAGCGATTTGTTTCATCAGGAAACCATCGAGAGAATCAGCAATCATTTTAAAAATCTGACGGAAACGGTCATAAAATTTCCGAACCGGAAAATTAGAGATTTGGAATTACTAAATGAAGCCGAACGCGAAGAAATAGTTTATGGACTGAACCGCACGGACGGCAATTTTCCGAAAAACGATTTGATTGACGGGCTGATAAAAAAACAATCCGAAAAAACGCCGGATTCGCTTGCGCTGGTATGCGGAGAAAAAAGTTACAGTTACGCGCAATTGGATAAAATTACAAACCGGATTGCTCGTTATTTACTGAAAAAAGGCGTGGTTGCCGAAGATTTGATCGGAATTCATCTCAACCGGTCGGAAAAAATGATCGCGGCGATGTTGGGCGTTCTGAAAGCGGGCGGCGGATATGTGCCGCTTGATCCGGATTATCCGGTCGAGCGTTTGAAATATATGGTCGAAGATTCGGGAATGAAAATCGTCATCAGCGACACCGGAATCGGAATCAACGGGATTGAAGAAATCAAACTCGAAGCTGAATGGGAAGAAATCGGGAAAGAAAGCGACAAGTCTTTGGACACTGCTGAAACCGGTGCGCGCAACAGCGATCTGACCGCATATGTAATTTACACGTCAGGCTCGACCGGCAAACCTAAAGGCGTGGTAATTTCACACCGTAATGTGGTCAATTTTTTCAAGGCGATGGACGATAAATTAGGTTTTGACAAATCGGAAGTTTGGCTCGCGGTGACGAGTATTTCTTTCGACATCTCGGTTTTAGAAATATTTTGGACGCTCTCGCACGGGGCAAAGGTCGTTATTCAAAAAGACCGGCTCGGAGTAAGTAAATCGTCGAAATCCAAAACCGCTTTTTCAGCTAAAAAAATGGAGTTCGGCTTATTTTATTTTGCTAACGACGAAATCAAGGATATGAAAAACGGTTACAGATTGTTGCTCGAGGGAGCAAAATACGCCGACCAAAATGGTTTTAAGGCAGTCTGGACACCGGAAAGACATTTTCACTCGTTCGGCGCGATTTATCCGAATCCGGCAATCACCAATGCCGCTTTAGCGACGATCACCAAAAACATCGAACTCCGCGCCGGAAGCGTCGTTTTGCCATTGCACAATGTTGTGCGCGTCGCCGAAGAATGGGCGGTGATTGATTTGCTTTCTGAGGGCAGAGCGGGAATTTCGTTCGCTTCGGGCTGGCACGCTGACGACTTTATTTTTGCTCCTGACAAATACGAAAGCAGAAATTTGACGCTTTATGAAGATTTGGAAAAATTCCGACGGTTGTGGAAAGGTGAAAAACTGAAGTTCACGAACGGAACAGGGAACGAAATCGAAATTCAAACATTTCCGCGTCCGGCAAACGAAGACATCCCGATTTGGATTACTTCAAGCGGAAATCCCGAAACTTTTCGGGTCGCGGGCGAAAAAGGACACAAACTTTTAACCCATTTTTTGGTGCAAAACATTCAGGAACTCGAAGATAAAATCAAAATTTACCGCGATGCGTGGAAACAGCACAGCGGAAAATCGGGCGACGGTCACGTTACTTTGATGATTCATACTTTTGTTTCCGATGATCTTGATTTTGTCTCCGAAAATGCCCGCGAGCCTTTCAAAAATTATCTTCGCGGTTCACTTGGTTTGATGAAAAATCTTTACCGGGGCATTGAGAAAGCCGGTGTCAAAACCGATTTTTCCGAAGATGACATCGAAGCACTTTTAGAATTTTCATTCAATCGTTATTTCCGCACCGCTTCGTTGATAGGAACGGTCGAAGATTGCGTTGACGTGATTAATGATTTGAAAGCCATCGGGGTTGACGAAGTGGCGTGTTTGATAGATTTCGGAGTAGAGCATCAAGTCGTTTTGAACAATCTGAAATTCCTGAAACAGGTGATGGATTTAACTAATCAAAAAAACACTGAAACCGACGACCGGGAAGATTTAATCGAAACGGAAATTGAAGAAACCGTAATTTCACAAATAAAAAATCACAAAATAACGCATCTGCAATGCACGCCGTCTTTTATCCGAATGTTCGGATTCGACCAAAATGCCGGCAAAGATTTGCAGTCATTGAAAAGATTACTGATTGGCGGCGAAGTCGTGCCGGCAAATTTGGTGAACGAATTAAGTAAAATTTCCGGTGCGCAAATTCACAATATGTATGGACCGACGGAAACAACGATCTGGTCAACCACCGCGCCGCTCGACACGAACGGCGACAGCATCACCATCGGGCAGCCAATCACGAACACGGAAGTTTATATTTTGGACAAATACTTGTTGCCGGTGCCGTATGGTGTAACAGGTGAAATCTATATCGGCGGCGAAGGCGTTGCCAGAGGCTATCGAAACCGACCCGCGCTGACGGCTTCAAAATTTATCCCGAATCCGTTTAAAGGCAAAGGCGAACGATTGTATCAGACGGGCGATCAGGCATTTTTCAGAACCGACGGAAAGATCGAATTTCTCGGCAGAGAAGATAATCAGGTCAAAATCAGAGGCTATAGAATCGAACCGGGCGAAATCGAAACGGTGCTTGAAAGTCTTTCGGGCATCACCCGCGCTGTCGTTACGGCTGATCGTGAGGCGGACGGAAACTCACGTTTAATTGCTTATCTGGTCGGAGAAAATGTTCCTGATTCGACTGCGATCAGGGAATTTGCCCGCGAGAAGCTGCCCGAATATATGCTTCCGTCCATTTTTATAAAACTCGAAGAAATGCCGCTCACGCCGAACGGCAAGATTGACCGGAAAAATCTGCCGCGACCGGAAGAAGGCGACATTCGACGCGGAGTTTACGTTGCGCCGAGCGACATCACTCAGGAAATGCTCGCCGGTGTCTGGTCGGAAGTTTTGCGCGTCGAAAAAGTCGGCGTGACGGATAATTTCTTTGAACTCGGCGGGCATTCATTGCTTGCTACCTTACTGCTTTCGAGGATACAAAAATTATTCAGCGTCGAATTGCCCTTGAGAGTAGTTTTTGAAAAACCGACAGTTGCCGAACAATCGGAATTTATTGTCAAAATGCAGGTCGAAGCCGTCGGAACGGATTCGTTAGCCCAACTGACGGAAGAAATTTCAAAGCTGAGTGACGAAGAAATTATGCTGCTCCTGCAAGAAGAAAAATCAATCTTAAATGAAGAGGTAAGCTGATGAACAACATTTCGAATCTTTTGGAAAATCTGACTCCAAAACAAAGGGAATTACTGCTTCTCAAATTAAATAAAGTCAATAAGGAAAAATCCTCCGAGCTTTCGGGAGAAGTGACCAACGGCGGTGGGAATAAGAAAAATTTCAGCATTCCGCAGTTAGTGAAAGCTGATTTTGAAGGTGATTTTCCGCTGTCATTTGCGCAGGAACGCCAATGGATGCTCGAACAGATGAATCCGGCGGCGGGCAATTATAATATGTCAACCGGCGTTACCGTGAACGGGACATTCGATATTGAATCGTTTGAAAAAGCGTGTCAGGAAATGATCCGGCGGCAGGAAAGCCTGAGAACGGTTTTTAAGGAAAAAAACGGTCAGCCGTATCAGGTAATTTACGATTCGATTGATTTTGAAGTCCCGCTGATTGATCTTTCGCATATCAGGGATGAAGAGGAAAAAAGAGCCGAAACCCGTAAAATATTAGATGCCGAATCACGCATCGGTTTTAATGTGGAAAAGCCCCCGCTTTTGAAAATCACCCTCATCAGACTCGAAGAAAAAGCCCATATCGTGTCGCTGGCGATGCACCACATTATTTCGGATGGCTGGTCAATGGAAATTCTGATTTCCGAATTATCAAGGCTCTACGATTCCTTCGTAACCGGAAAACCCGCACAGTTAAGAGATTTGCCGATTCAATACAAGGATTATGCGATTTGGCAGAAATCCTGGCTCAAAGACGATGTGTTGGAAGCGCATCTTGATTTTTGGCAGAAAACTCTCAAAGACGTTTCTGTTTTGGAACTGCCGACAGATTATCCGCGTCCGCCCGTTCCGTCTTTTCGCGGTAATCGAATCGAGTTTCGAATAGAGCCTGAAAAGTTAAAAAAACTGCAAGAGTTGGCTAAACGGGAAAATGCCACGCTCTTTATGATTATGCTGGCAATCTGGCAAACTTTGCTGGCGCGATACAGCAATCAGGACGACATCAGCGTCGGTTCATTTATTGCCAACCGGAATCGCACGGAAACCGAAAATCTGATCGGATTTTTTATCAATAATCTGACGTTCAGGACGAATTTTGCCGGAAACCCTACGTTTCTCGAAATTATCGAACGGGTCAGAGAAATTGCTCTTAACGCTTATCTGCATCAGGACATTCCGTTTGAACTGGTCTTAGACCGCGTGAAGCCCGAAAGAGATATGAGCCGAACGCGATTGTTTCAGGCAATGATGGTTTTGCAGAATATGCCGCCCGGCGAAGTTAATCTGACCAATTTGAGTTTGAACCCGATTGAAGAAACAAAAATCGAAAGGTCTAATTTCGATTTGACTCTCTGGCTCTGGGAAGGAAGTTTCGGGCTTGGCGGACAATTTGAATACAGTGTTGATTTATTTACCGAAAAAACCGCCGAACGAATGGTCAGGCATTTGGATAAAATCGTTGAAACGGTTTTGGTAAACCCGCAAACAAGACTTGCCGAAATTCCTTTACTGGATAAGGAAGAAGAAAAAACAATTCTCGAAACTTGGAACGAAAGAGAAATCTATGTTGATTATTCAGCGAATTTCTGCCGAATTTTTGAAAGCCGCGTTGAAAAAAATCCCGGTGCGGTTGCCGTCAAATTCCGTGATGAAGAATTGACTTACGATGAACTGAATCAGAAGGCAAACAAACTGGCTCATTATCTGATAAAAACCGGAGTTAAACCGGAAAATCGGGTCGCCATTTGTTTGGAACGTTCGGTTGATATGATGGTCGCGGTTCTCGGAGTTTTGAAATCAGGTGCTGCCTATATTCCGCTCGACCCGTATTATCCGAAGGAAAGATTGCTGTATATTATGGAAGATTCGGCGGCATCGGTTTTGATAACCCAGCAGCAGCTTTTGCAGACGGTTTCGAGAGATGAAGCCGAAAGTTTATCGGAAAAAGCCGAAAAAGTAAGTTTATTCATAATTGATTCGGTAGATGAATTTCTGAAAGACGAATCGTCGGAAAATCCTTCAATCGAAATTTTCGGTGAAAATAATGCTTATCTTATTTACACTTCCGGTTCGACACGCCGCCCGCGAGGCGTGCAGGTAACGCATAATTCGATTATCAATGCTTATTACGGATGGGTGAACGATTACGAATTGGCAGATAAAACCTGGAATTACCTGCAAATGGCGAGTTTTTCGTTCGATGTTTTCGTGAGCGATTTTGTGCGCGCACTCGGAACCGGCGGAAAACTGGTCATTTGTCCCGAAGATACGCTGTTGTCGCCGCATAATTTATATGAATATTTTATCGAAAACGAAATAAACTGCGTCGAAATAGTTCCGGCAATTTTACGGATGCTCGTCGAGTTTATGGAAGAAAACGATAAAAAATTCGAGACTGTCAAATTATTGGTTGCCGGGGCGGATGCCTTTTATGTCAAAGAATTTGAAAAATTGAAACAACTCTGCGGTCAAAATGCAAAGATATTTAATTCATACGGTTTAACCGAAGCCACGATTGACAGCACTTTTTACAGCGATCAGGCGGACGATCTGAAACCGGGGCAAATGATTCCGATCGGCAAGCCGTTCGTCAATACCAAAACCTATATTCTCGACAAATTTCTGAAGCCGGTTCCGCTCGGTATCTCCGGGGAATTATTTATCGGCGGACCGAGTTTGGCGCGTGGTTATCTGAACAATTCGGATTTAACCGCCGATAAATTTATCCCGAATCCTTTTAGTTCCGAATCCGGCGCCAGATTATACCGAACGGGCGATCTTGCAAAATATCGGGCTGACGGCAACATTGAATTTCTCAGAAGGCTGGATTTTCAAGTTAAAATCAGAGGTTTTAGAATTGAAGTCGAAGAAATCGAAATAGTTATATCGGATTATCCGGCTGTCAAACAGGCAATCGTCACGGCGGTGGCAAATGGCGACAATGAGAAAAGTCTGGTCGCGTATTTTGTTAAAGAAAGCGATCAGGAAATCGAGATTAACGATTTAAAGCAATATATCCGCGAAAAACTTCCGGCTTTTATGCTGCCGTCCGCGTTTGTCGAGCTTGAAGAATTTCCGTTGAGTCCGAACGGAAAAATTGACCGCAAGGCACTACCCGAACCGGAACCGGAAAATTTCGTGATCGAAGATAATTATGTCGCCCCGGAAACCCCGATAAACGAAGCTCTGGTCGAAATTTACGAAGAAGTCCTCCGCAGAAAACGAATCGGAATATTCGACAACTTTTTCGACATCGGCGGGCATTCGCTTTTGGCGACGCAGGTTATTTCGAGAATCAATAAAAAATTCGCCATCGAACTGCCTTTGAGAGAAATCTTTTTCACGCCGAATATTGCCGAACTTTCTTTAACAATTGAGGAAATCCTGCTCGAAGAAATCGAAAATTCAGACGAATTACAATCCGCGCAGTCGGAAACGGGCGAAATGCAGGCACCGCAAATAGTGTTGCCTCAGTCGCTATCTGCCGAAGCGGCACCGCAAATAATTCTACCTGCATCAATCGAAGTCAAACCTCAAATAACTTTGCCGTCTTCGGTTGAAGCCTCCGAGCCGACAGCCGTTGAAGTTAATCCGCTGATAAACATCATCACTCGAACAGCGAATCGCCCGAAAGGGTTGGCAAAACTGGTGGAAAGTATCGGAAATCAAACACATCGGAACATCAAACATTGGATCACCGTCGATCATACGGCTTCGATGGCTTATGCGGTTCAATACGCCGGAGATAGTTGTGAAATTTTACAAATCAACAAAAAGGAAGTGATGACGCGTTCTGATATTCCGGACCCAAACACGGGAGACCGCTTCATCTACAATTTATACCTCAATGATGTTTTATCAAAAATCACGGAGGGATGGGTAATCATCATAGATGACGATGACAGTTTTGCAGATAACAATGCGGCGTCAACAATTGTGAAAAATATGCAATTCACCAACGATATGATTATTTATCAAATGCGTTACCCGGACGGCACTGTTCTTCCTGATGAAGACAGCTTTAACCAGCCGCCGCAACTTGGGAGAATCGGGATGCCGTGCATTACGGTGCATCACAGTCTGGCAAAACAATTCAATTTTGATGGTTGGAAATGTGGGGATTATCGCTATATTTCCAAAATTTACGAGGCGGCGGCAAACAAGCGTTGGATATTGCAGCCGATAATTCAAATAGGAAACAGAGGCGGCTTCGGAAGGAGAGTGGATGTGAAAGCCGAACCGCTGATAACAGTTCCCCGACAGAAAGCAGCCGCCGAAAAAATGGTCAAAGAAACCTTTGACCAAACGGCTTGACTTAAATTCTCAAAAATTTCAAAGCTAAATAAACGAAAAGTCAAATTTTGATTTTATTCGATAACTTTCATTTCAACCTGTTTTCTTCGGACTCCTTGATTATCAGTATTAGTCCGCATAAAGTGAGCAAAAAATAATGAATCAATCCGAGAATTCATCCGACCAATCGTTTCGAAATCTAATCGAATTGGTGGAGTTTCGCGCCGGAAACCACCCGCACAAAACGGCATTTATTTACCGGCAAAGCGGTGCGGCAAATATTGAAGAAAGCCTTACATATAAACAATTAGCAGATAGAAGCCGTGAAATCGGCGGCTATTTGCAAACACGAAACGCCGCCGGCGAAAGGATTTTACTGCTCTTTCCTGCCGGACTTCAATTTATCACGGCATTTTTCGGTTGTTTGTATGCCGGAGCGATTCCGGTTCCCGCTTATCCGCCGCGTCGCAACCGTCATTTGAAACGGCTGGAAAATCTGGTGACGGATTCGCAGTCGAAATTTATTCTGACAAGCGAACCGATTGGTGAGCGAATTGAAAAAGCAAAGGAAGAAAACGATTGGCTGAAAGAAGCCGAGTTAATTTCGGACGCTCAGATCAACGCGCATCATTCGGAAAATTGGAGTTTTCCGGAAATAGACGATGAATCGCTGGTTTTGCTGCAATACACGTCAGGTTCGACCGGATTTCCGAAAGGAGTGATGGTTACTCACAAAAACCTTCTGCACAATGAAGCGATTATCAAGGAGGTTTTCGGGCAGGATGAAAATTCGATAATCGTCAGCTGGCTGCCGCTTTATCACGATATGGGATTGATCGGAAACGTCATTCAGCCGGTTTTTCTCGGAGCGACGGCGGTTTTGATGTCGCCGACCGAATTTTTACAAAAACCTTTTCAATGGCTCAAATATATTTCGCAATATAAAGCGACAACCAGCGGCGCACCTAATTTTGCTTACGAACTCTGTCTGAAAAAAATAAAACCCGAGCAGCTGGCAGAACTCGATCTGAGTTCGTGGAAAACGGCTTACAACGGTGCCGAGCCGGTCAACGCAAAAACGCTCGTGAAATTTGCCGAATATTTCGCGCCGTGCGGTTTTCGGCAAACCGCGTTTACACCTTGTTACGGTTTGGCTGAGGCGACTCTTTTCGTTGCCGGCGGAAAATGGACGGACGGGCAAATAACTTATTTCGACGAGCGTTGTTTGAAGGAAAACCGCGCCGTTGTAGGCGATGCGAACGACGAAAATTCAAAAGCTCTGGTGAGCTGCGGAAATAATTTCGGAAGTCAGAGTTTAGTCATCGTCGAACCCGAAAGCCTGAATTTGCAGGCTGACGGTTTGATCGGCGAAATTTGGGTCAAAGGCGAATCGGTCGCCAAAGGTTACTGGCGTAATATCGAAGCAACCGTCGAAACCTTCCGCGCCCGAATCAGACCGGATGAAGATGCTGATTATCTGAGAACAGGCGATTTGGGATTTTTGCATAACGGGCATTTGTTTATTACGGGAAGAATCAAAGATTTGATAATTATTCGCGGCGGAAATTATTACCCGCAGGATATTGAAACGACGGTCGGCGAATCGCATCCGGCTTTGATTGCCGGAAGCGGCGCGGCATTTTCCGTCGAGCAGGAAGGTCAACCACGGCTGGTCGTGGTTATCGAAGCCGATCATCATTACAAGGATTCGCTCGAACAGGCGATTGACGAAATTTCAAAATCAATTGCCGAAAAGCACGATTTGCAGGCGGCTTCGATCGTGCTGATTTCACGTCTCCAAATTCCGAAAACTTCGAGCGGCAAAATACAAAGAAAATTGTGCCGCGAGATGTTTGAAAACAACCAGTTTAAGATTCTCGCCGAATGGCATTCAAAGGAAAAAGAGGAAAATGCGCCGATTTTTTCAGATGCCGAATCAGGCTTGCAAACGTGGCGAAAGGAAGAATGGATTAATTGGATTATCAAACAGGTCGCCAATCTGACCGGCGCGGAAATCGAAAAAATAAACCCGCAAAACAGTTTGATAAGCTACGGTTTAGACTCGCTTTCAGCCGCTGAGTTGGCGCATCTTTTAGAGGAAAAATCAGGCTGCGCGGTTTCACAATCCGAATTTTTACAGGATCAGACAATTGAAAAACTGGCGGAACTGGCAGAACAACGCGCATTCGGTGAAAAAACGGAAACCGAACTTTCGAGTTTTCTCTTGCCGAGCGGAAAATATAGATTGTCTTACGGGCAAAGAGCGATTTGGTTTTTGCAGAAATTATCGCCCGAAAGCGTCAGTTATAACATTACGAGCGCGATAAAAATCGTTTCTCCGCTCGATGTCGGAAAGCTGAAAAAATCTTTTGAAATATTATTTTCCAGACATCAATCACTGCGAACGAATTTTCACGATGAAAACAATCAACCTTACCAGAAAATAACCGAAAGAGAATTAGAGTTTAATGTTCACGAAACCGAAAGTCTTGCGGTCAACGAATTCGATAATTTAATTCAGGAAAAAGCGCGAAAGCCGTTTGATTTGTCCGCCGATCAATTAATCAGACTCGATTTGTTTTTGAGAAACGACCGCGAACATATTCTTTTACTCGGCATTCATCACATCATTTCCGATTTTTGGTCATTGGGAATTTTACTACGCGAACTCGGTATGGTTTACGAAAACCTCGATTCCGACCTGACGAAATTATTAAATCCGCTCGATTTTCAATACCCGGATTTTGCGGTTTGGCAGGAAGCAATGCTTAATTCCGAAACCGGAAAAAAATCTTTGGAATTCTGGCAGAAACAATTGGGCGATTCGGATTTCGTTCTCAATTTGCCCGCCGACAAAAAGCGTCCGCCGGTTCAATCGTTCAAAGGAAATTCGACCGGCAGAAAATTCGATTTTGAATTAACCGCCGACTTGAAAAAGCTCGCGGCGGAAAACGATGCCACTTTGTATATGGTTTTGTTATCCGCTTTTCAATCATTGCTTTACAGATACACATCGCAAGCGGATATTTTGGTCGGAACGCCTGCGCTCGGCAGAACTTTAGCGGGTTGGTCGAGTGTGGTCGGATATTTTGTCAATCCGCTCGTAATGCGGACGGTTTTTTCCGACCGGCTTACTTTTGAGGAATTATTAGCGCAGGTCAAAAAAACTTCGTTAGACGCTTATCAAAATCAGGACGTTCCATTTCCGCTTTTGGTTGAACGGCTGCAACCTGAAAGAGATTCGAGCTATTCGCCGCTTTTTCAGACGATGTTCATTCTTCAAAAAGGGCAATCCGGCAATGAGGAAGGAATCGCTTCGCTCGCCCTCGGCGAAAGCGGCACACGAATCAAGCTCGGAAAATTAGAACTGGAATCTGTTCGGATTTCGAAAAAAGAAGCGCAGTTTGACCTGACGCTGGAAGCGACGGAATCAAACGGGCAAATCATTCTTTCTTTTCAGTATTGTTCGGATTTGTTCGAGCATTCGACAATCGAACGGATGTCCGGGCATTTCGAAAATATCTTGCGGCAGATTACGAATTCTCCGAAAACCGAAATTTCAGACATCCCGATTCTTTCCGAAACTGAAAAACACCGGATTTTAAACGAGTGGAACGATAACGGCGTTGATTTTCCGAAACACCGGACACTGCACGAATTATTTACCGAACAGGCAATAAAGAATCCCGAAGCAATTGCGGTTATTAATGGCGAAAACGAAATCAGTTACGGCGAACTGAATGCCAAATCAAACCGTTTAGCGCATTATTTGCGAAGTTTAGGTGTCGGACCGGAAGTTTGCGTCGGGATTCTGCACGAGCGAAGCATTAATTTGATGATCGGAATTCTCGGTATTTTGAAGGCAGGCGGCGCATATATTCCGCTCGACCCGCATTACCCGCAGGACAGAATTCTCTATATGCTCGAAAATTCCGCCTGCCAAAATTTGCTGACGCAAAAATCGCTGGTCGAAAAAATCGCCGAATACGACGGGCAAATAATTTGTCTCGAAGAGATTGCCGAAGAATTGCAAAATTATCCTTCCGCTTCGCCCGAAACAGGTGTTTCGGCTGAAAATCTCGGTTATGTGATTTACACCTCAGGCTCGACCGGAAAACCGAAAGGCGTGATGATTCCGCATTCGTGTGCGAGCGCGATGGTGCATTGGGCTTTGCAGACATTTCAAAAAGAAAGCCTCGAAACGGTTTTGTTTTCAACTTCGATTTGTTTCGACCTTTCGATTTATGAAATGTTTGTTACGTTTGCAAGCGGCGGCAGGCTGATGCTCGTTTTTAATGCGCTCGAACTGATTTCGCTGGAAAGAAATGATGAGCTGACGCTGATCAATACCGTTCCTTCGGCAATGACCGAATTGGTTCGTTTAAATTCGGTCGGGAAAAACGTGCAGGTTGTAAATTTAGCGGGCGAAGCACTTTCCGGCAAACTCGTCAAGCAAATTTACGAACAAAATCCGCAGGTCAAAGAGGTTTGGAATCTGTACGGACCGACCGAAGATACAACCTATTCGACGTGGTCTTTAGTCCAGAAAAATCTGCCGGGCGAACCCAAAATCGGGCGACCGTTGACCAATTCGCAGGCGTATATTTTAGACAAAAACTTTAACCCTGTTCCGATTGGCGTGGCGGGTGAAATTTGTCTTTCGGGCGAAGGCTTGACCAGAGGTTATATGAATCGCCCGGAAATGACGGCGGAAAAATTTATTCCGAATCCGTTTAGCTCAGACGGCGCGAGAATGTATCGAACCGGCGATCTCGGAAGATTTTTGCCCGACGGCGAAATGGAATATCTCGGTCGAATGGATCATCAGGTCAAAGTCAGAGGTTTCAGAATCGAACTCGGAGAAATCGAAACCGCTTTGCTCGGCTACGCGCAAGTTTACCAAACGGTTGTCGTTGCCCGTGAATTTAACGATTCCGAAAAGCGCATCGCCGCTTATATTGTCGCAAAGGAAAACGAGAAAATCGGCACGGCAGATTTGAAAGCCCATCTGAGCGAATTATTGCCCGATTATATGATTCCGCAATATTTCATTTATTTAGCCGAAATGCCGCTCACGCCGAACGGGAAAATTAATCGCAAGGCGTTGCCGTCGCCGATTGCCGAATCCGAGAAAAAACTCGGAGTTTTTGCCGGAAATACATCTATCGAAGACGTTGTCGGCGGCATCTTCAGTGAAGTTTTAAGAAGTGAAAAAGTCGGTTACGACGATAACTTTTTTGAACTCGGCGGACATTCGCTGATCGCAACGCAGGTTATCGCACGTCTTAAAGAAACCTTCAGCATCGAGATGCCCATCGGCGCAATCTTCGATTCGCCGACCGTGCGCGGTTTGACCGACAAAGTAATTTCAAGCCAGCAAACCGGAATCAGCTATTCCGCGCCGAAAATAAATATTGATTTTTCCGACACTTATCCTTTGTCAATCGAACAACAGCGGCTTTGGTTTCTCGAACAATTGGAACCCGGAAAAGCGACTTATAATATGCCCGGAGTTGTCAGATTGCGCGGGAATATAGATGTCGGGGCTTTGAAAGAATCGTTTCGTGAATTATTGCAGAGACACGCCGTTTTACGCACGACGTTTCATTCAAAGACAGGTCAGCCGGTGCAGAAAATCGGTAAATCGAACGAACCTGATTTTGAATTGATCGAATTTGAAAACATTCCCGAAAATCTCAGGGAAGCAAGAGCAAACCAACTAATCGCTGAAGAATCGAGCCGGATTTTTAATTTGGAAACGGGAGCGTTGGTGCGCTTTAGATTATTAAGAATAAACGACCGCAATCATTTATTGCTGGTGACAATGCACCACATAATTTCGGATGGCTGGTCATTGGACGTGTTGTTTCGGGAAGTCGTTTTGATGTATGAGTCGCTCGTCAAAAACCAACCTTCGCCGCTCAATCCGCTGCCGATTCAATATGTTGATTACGTCGTCAAACAAAAAGAAATCTTTGAAAAAGATTATCTGTCGAAAAAATTGGATTACTGGCGCAAACAGCTGGCGGGAATTCCGCCGTTTCTCGAACTTCCGCTCGACAAACCGCGTCCGCCGCTGCAAACCTTCAATGGCGATGTCGAAAGATTTAAGCTCACGACCGAGCTTGAGAAACAGCTCAATCAGCTCTGCCGCCGCGAAAAAATCACCTTGTTTATGCTTTCGCTGGCATCGCTTGCGGCGTTACTCGGGCAATTCGCAAACACGAAAGACATCGTTGTCGGTTCGCCGATTGCCGGTCGAAATGACAAAGACACTGAAGGATTAATCGGCTTTTTCATCAACACTCTCGTGATGCGAGTTGATCTTTCGGGAAACCCAACTTTCCGCGAACTGCTGCAAAGAGTCCGTGAAACCGCGCTTTCGGCGTATTCGAATCAGGAAATTTCATTTGAAATGCTCGTTGAAGAATTGCAGCCCGAAAGAAGTCTGAATCATTCGCCGATTTTTCAGGTAATGCTCGTCGTCCAGAATAAACTAGGAACACGACCGAAGTTTTCCGAAATTGATGTCGAATTGATTGATACGCAGAGCGATACGGCAAAATTTGAACTGACTCTCGATATTCGGGAAGAGGAAGAAGGAATCAAGGGAAATCTCGAATACAATACCGATCTTTTTGAAAAAGAAACAATCAAAAAGTTTATTGTCAGATATTTACACCTTTTGGAAAAAGCCGTCAACGATCCGAATTTGAGATTGTCCGAATTAAACGAAATAACTCAGCCGGAAACCGAAACGCTGGTCCAAAACTGGAACAGACATTTTACGGGTCTCGATAATAATAAAGGTTTATATGAACTTATCGAACCGCATTTCCGGCAAAAACCCGAAAAGACGGCGTTGGTTTACGGAAAGAAAAAACTTTCATATAAAGACATCGAAAATTTAACGGCAAAAGCCGCCGGTTATCTAAACGCAAGCGGAATAAATCGAGAAAATCCGGTCGGACTCTTATTATCAAAGGCTGATGAACAAGTGGTTTGGATGTTAGCCGCCGCTAAAATCGGTGTGCCGTATGTTCTCTTAAAGAAAGAAAAACAGTTTGATGAAATTTTTTCTTTGGTCAGGGAAACTAAAGCCGAAATTTTAATAACCGATTTGGATTTTTCGGAGAAAGAATTAAAAAGCGGTCTCAATATTCTCAAACCGGATTTGGAAAATATTTCGGCAGACAGCTATCAAATTGCCGGAACACATCGGATAAATCCTCTCAGCACAGTCTTTATCGAATTTAATTATGAATTCGGCGAAAAACCGAAAGCCGTCGGCGTAACGCACCAAAACGTCGTTCAATTTGTAAAATATAATAACGAAGCGGCGGAAGAAAATTCCGAAATTGTCTGGGGAATAATTCAAAACGACAGCACGGAATTTTTTTCACTCGGAGTTTGGTCGGCATTTCTAAACGGCGAAAGTTTGTGTTTGGCGACACCGGACGAATCCGAAACGCCTTCGCTTCAGTCTGAATTTATCAAACATAACCGGATTCAAAAGATTATTCTCGGCAACACCGATTTTGAAAATTTATGGGCGGAACAAAAGCAATTCATCGAAGCCGACAACCAGATGGAATTTTGGAATTCGGTAAATATAATTGCTTTCGGCGGCGAAACGGAGAAAAATACCGCGAAAAATGGTTTCGATTCCCAACAGTTAAACGGAAAAATTACAAAATTTAACGGGATTTACTTTTCGGGTTTATATATTCCGAAAAGAAAATTCAAATTAACCGAACATTTTGAAGTCCGGTCGCCGATTCTCGAAAAGGCTTTAGCCGGAACGAAATATTATTTACTAAATTCGGAATTGCAGCCGATTCCTCACGGCATCGCCGGCGAGCTTTTTGTCAGTGCCGATATGAGCGGCGGATTTCTGAATTATCCGTCGCAAACCGCCGGTAGATTTTTACCGAATCCGTTTTCCGAAAACGGCGGCTCGCGGCTCTTTAAAACCGGTTTGAAAGCGCGGTCGTTTGCCAACGGTGATTTTGAATATGTCGGGAAAACCGAAACCTTCGTCGAATCGAACGGCTTTCTTTTCGGGACGGAAAAGATTAAACAATGGTTGTCCGAACAACTAAATCTGAACAACATACAAATCCAGCCCGAATATCAGAAAGAGTTCGTCAAGCTCACAATTTATCTTAAAACCAGAAGCGAAATAATGGTTGATTTGGAGGAAATTCGTCAAAATCTGCTCCGTTTGCTGCCGATCGAGATTTCAGACGTAAGTTTCAAAAAAGTAGATGATTTACCGGCAAAACAAATCCGTTTGAGAGAACGAACGGAAAATTTGAAGGGTAATAACTTAACAGGTGCAGATAATCGCCCGCAAAGTGAAATCGAACAAAAATTAGCGTCAATTTGGGAAGAGCTTCTCGGCATCAGGATTGAAAATATTTATGAAAACTTTTTCGAGATCGGCGGGCATTCGCTTTTGGCAACACAGCTTTTTGCCCGAATAAAAGACATTTGGGGCATTGATTTACCGATTAAAAAACTGTTTGAAAGTCCGACGATTGCGGAAATTGCTCCGCTTATTCAATCAAAAACAGCTGAAAAAAGATACGTCGAAAGACCACTTCAAATTACGAAAAGAACTATCGAAACAGATGCCAAACTGTCATTTGCCCAGCAAAGGTTGTGGTTGATTGACCGTTTGAATCCGGGAAGTACGGTTTACAATGTTCCGTATGCCTTTAAATTGACCGGAAAGCTCGACATAGAAAATTTTAGAAAAACGTTAGCGGCAATAATTTCACGTCACGAAATTCTCAGAACCGGAATAAAGCTCGTCGGCGACGAACCGCGTCAGCAGATCGAATCGGAAATTGAAACACCGCTCAGCTATATTGATTTAAGTTCGGAAGAAAATCTTACGGAATCAGCGATCAAAGAATTACTGGCTGAAAAAGCGCGGCATATTTTCGATTTAACAAAGCCGCCCTTGATGCGCGCCGTTATCTTAAAAATTTCCGATTCGGAACATATCGTCGAAGTCCTCTTTCACCATATCGTCACGGACGGCTGGTCGGTTCGCATCTTTATGGACGAAGTCAGGCAATTTTATGAAGTCTTCGAGCGCGGCGAAACTCCGCAATTGGAAAATCTTCCGTTTCAATATGCCGACTATGCGGAATGGCAGAGAGCGTATCTTTCCGGCGAAGTGATTGAGCGGCAATGGGCTTACTGGCGTGAAAAACTGGCGGGCGCACCGCAGTCCATCGCTTTGCCGCGACGTGAAAAAACAGAAATCGGAAGCGAACTCGGAGAAAAGATCGTGTTTGAACTCGACGACGGACTTGTCGCAAAGCTCGAAAAACTGGCAATCGAAGAAGAAACGACTTTATTCACGGTTTTGCTGACCGCGCTGAAAATTTTGCTTTCACGCCTGAGCAATGAAAAGGAAATCGTCATCGGAACGGCAATCGCCGGAAGACGGCTCGAAGTCGAAAAGCTGATCGGATTTTTTGTCAACACGCTTGTTCTGAGAACGGAAATTGACCGGAAAGATACCTTCAAAAAACTCCTCAGAAAAGTTCGTAATACATTTTTGGAGGCTTACGAATGGCAGGAAATTCCGTTTGAAGTAATCGTCGAAAAAATGTCGCTTTCGCGTGAAAGCGGTTTGTCGCCGCTGTTTCAGGTGATGATGGTTCAGCAAAGTCCTGAAACCGGCGCGGCGGAAATGGCGGATTTGAAAATCGAAGGTGTCGGGGTTGAAACGGCGGCAGTCAAATTCGATCTAACGGTCGGCGCACAAAAAATCGGTGAAACGGTCAAAGGCGTTTGGGAATACAGGTCGGCAATGTTTTCCGCACAAACTATTTCGAGATGGATAGAAAATTGGAAGAAATTGCTTGAGTCAGCCGTCAAAGATACTGAAACGGTTGTTTCAAACCTTGAAATAAAAAGTGAAAAAGAACAAAAACTCCTGGACGAATGGAGCGGGGTCGCAAAATCGAAACCGGAATTCGCCGGTTTAATGAATCATTTTTGGAAACAGGTCAACGAACAAAATGAAAAAATCGCTTTAATTTGCGGTCAAAATGAGTTGAGTTATCGTCAATTGGGCGAAAAAGTTTCGCAATTAGCCGGTTTTCTCAAATCGCAAGGCATCGAAACCGAAGACCGCATCGGAGTTTTTGCCGGACGTTCGATCGAGCAAATCGTCGCAACTTTGGGAATCATTCAAGCAGGCGGAGTTTACCTGCCATTCGATCAGACAATGCCGCCGGACAGATTAAAAGAAATGATAAAGGATTCCGGCTTAAAACTGATCTTATGCACCGAGAAATCCTCGGGAAATTTTGATTGGAACGTGCCGGAAATTACCATTTCGGAAGCGATTAATCTCGGTCGGGAACAAAAACTGACCGAACCCGTGTGGGTGAGCGAAAAACAACTGGCTTACATAATGTTTACGTCCGGTTCGACCGGAAAACCCAAAGGAATCGGAATCGAACATTCGGGAATTGAAAGATTAACGATTTCTCAGGATTATGTAAAATTCGATGCTGATGAAGTTGTTTTGCAAGCCGCGCCGGTTTCGTTTGACGCGGCAACGCTGGAAATTTGGGGAACTTTGTTAAATGGCGGAAAGTTAGTGATCTACGATTCTCCGCGCACCGAACTCAGAGAATTGGGCGAGTTGATCCGCAAGCAAAAGGTCAGCACTTTATGGCTCACGGCAGGTTTATTCCAGATGATGGTCGAGGAAAGAATCGAAGACCTGCGCGGTGTCAAACAACTATTGACGGGCGGCGATGTTTTACCGAAAGGGCAAGTCAACAAGGTTGTGTCGGAATTGAAGGAAACCAATCTCATAAACGGTTACGGTCCGACCGAAAATACGACTTTTACTTGTTGTGCCGATTTAAACAGAGAATTTACAGAAAACGAATTGTTGCCGATCGGCAAACCGATAAAGGGAACTTACTGCTTCATTTTGGATGAAAATATGAATCCGGTCGCCGCGCAGGTAACGGGCGAGCTTTTTGTCGGCGGTTACGGATTGGCAAGAGGATATTGGGATAATCCCGAATTGACGGCTGAAAATTTCGTTCCCGATCCGTTCGGAAATGACGGCGGAAGATTATACCGCACCGGCGATTTTGTCAGATTTAATGACGGCGGCGAAATCGAGTTTGTCGGGCGGGCGGACGGACAGGTGAAGATTCGCGGTTTCAGAATCGAAATCGGCGAAATCGAACAGGTTCTCAACAGCCGCGAAGGAATTAATGCCGCCGTCGTAACTGCCGAAGGCGCAGGCGCGGGAAAACGGCTGGTTGCTCATTTAGTCGTTTCCGATAGCTGGACGGACGAAAAAGATTTGAAAAAGGCTTTACAGAAAAGCCTTCCGGGTTATATGATTCCGTCCGCATTTCAAATTCACGATAATTTTCCGTTGACCGAAAACGGCAAAATTGATCGCGCCCGGCTGGTCGAAACGACGGTTAAAGCAACCGCTCCGGTTGCCAAAGAAAGAACTGAACTGGACGACATCGAAAGATTTGTCAGCCGGATTTGGGAGGAGGTTTTGGGATGCGAAATCGAATCGGTCGAAACGGACTTCTTTGAAATCGGCGGACATTCGCTGGTTGCGGCACAAGTTACGAATCGGGTCGAAAAGGAGCTGAAAATCGAAATTGGATTGCGCGAACTGTTTGAAAACCCGAAACTTGCCGATTATGCGAAAATCGTCCGCGAACTCGCCGGCAGCGGAAATGTCTTTGAGGAAAAAATCGTTAAAAGAAACGCGAACGAAGAAGGTGATCCGCTTTCGTTTGCCCAACAGAGATTATGGTTTATTGATAAACTGCATCCGAACAGTTCTCTTTACAATATTCCGTTCGCCATTCGACTGCGCGGCAATCTCGACGTTGAAATTCTGGAAAAATGCCTGACTGAAATAATCGAACGTCACGAAACCCTCAGAACGGTTTTTACAGACCTCGACGGCGAACCGCGTCAAATCGTCAAACCGGCGTATCCGTTTGAATTTAAAGTCATTGACATCAGCGATTTAGCTTCGGATCGGCAAGATCAAAAACTAAATGAATTATCTGTCGAAGAATCGGTCTTGCCCTTCGATTTAGCGCACGAACCGTTGATGCGGGCGGTATTAATCAAAATCGGCAACGAAGATCACGCCATTTTGTTTACGATGCACCATATTGTTTCGGATGGCTGGTCAACAAATCTGCTGATAGATGAACTGTTAAAATTGTATGTCGCGTATTCAAACGCGGAAGAACCGGATTTACCCGAATTGCCCGTCCAATATGCCGATTATTCGAGTTGGCTGCGGAATTGGCTGCAGGGCGATGTTTTGAAGGAAAAACTGAATTTCTGGCATCAGGAACTGAAAGGAATCAAACCTTTTGCAAATCTGCCGATTGATCGCTTGCGAACACCCGTGCAAAGCAATCGCGGAAAAGCTCTGGCTTTTACTTTTTCGGAGGAACTCACAGAAAAAATAAATAAAATCAGCAACGAAAACAAAGCGACGGTTTTTACCGTCTGTCTGGCTTTATTGAATTTAACTATTAGTAAATTTACGAGTGATGATGACATCGTGATTGGTTTGCCGGTCGCCGGCAGAACCAGAGCGGAGATTGAAAACCTCATCGGATTTTTCGTCAACACACTCGTTTTTCGCACAACTTTATCAACCGTATCCAATTTTCAGGAACTTTTAAATCAGACGCGGGAAAAATATCTGAAAGTTTTTTCAAATCAGGAAATACCTTTTGAAATGATCGTGGATGAAATGAAAATAGCCCGTGAATTGAGTTATTCGCCGATTTTTCAAATTTCATTCTCCTATCAGCCACCCGCCACTAAATTTTTCACCTTGCCCGGCGGTTTGCGACTCGGACCGTTGACCGGTAAGCCCAAAGAAACCGCACCGCCCGAAGAAATCGGTGCGCCGGAGAAAACCGGCGAAGGTTATTTTCAGACCAAATTCGATCTGACCGTTTCGCTGGCTGAAGAGAACAATACTATCGGCGGCAGTTTTGTCTATAACGCGGATTTGTTCGACGAAAAAACGATGGAAGGTTTGATTTCAGCCTTTGAAAATATCGCTGACGAGGCGATAAACAGTCCGGACAAAGACTTTTCAAGCTATACGCTCTGGAACGATTCATCAAAAAAATACGCGCCGGAAATTGAAAAAAATACCGGCATTGAAGACGATTTATTGGCAAAAATTGAACATCAGTTTGAATTTAATCAGCCGAAAATAGCCGTAATTGATAAAAACACAACAATCACATTCGGAAATTTAAGGTTGAAAACCGAATCTTTGGGTCAAAGATTAAATGAGATCGAATTTGATAATGCGCCCGTTCTGATTATTTCAAATTCGGCAATCGAAATCGTCATTTGCATTATTTCGCTTCTGAGGCATAATCTGCCGTATCTCTTAGTGCCGGATTTTGATGAAAGGAAAGTCAAGAAAATTATTGAAAAATCAGGCTCAAAATTTGTTTTAACTCAGCAAACAGATAAAAGTTTCTTCATAAGGAACGAAGTTCGGACAATCCCGATTGACACGACCGGCATTGAAATAAAGTCGGATATTGATGGAAAAAACATAAGCTATCCTGCCGCACCGAGGGTCGTTGATCAACCGGCGGTTTTAATAGAAGATGGAGAGAAAATCAACAAAATAAACCGCGATGTTTTTTTTGAATCGGTTGCGAAACTGAAAAAATTACTCCGACTCAAAATTGACGGCGATCTGACAGTTACTCAATTTGAAGCGACCGGCGCGGCATTTCTCGCGGGGTTATCCGAGGGTGTAACGATAAATTATACGGAATCGGAAAAAATCGCCAATCAGAATGCCGCGAAAAAATCCGTCTTGTTAATGTCTGCCCCAATTATAGATAAAATTACCCGGCAATATTCAAAAGAAGAAATTGCAAACATCGCGGCAAATTATGAAAAAATTGTAATTTACGGAACATTTCATTACAAGAAAACCTTGGAAAAATGGCTGGAATTTTTCGTCAATAAATCAAATAACGGCGAACAAGCGCAGCACGAAATAATTACGATTTTATCCGTCAACAATCAGCTCGCGGAATTAATTTCAACAAATTCATTTTCATCACCCGATGATTTGCGGAAGTATAAAACATTCCGTCCATTTGCCATGGCAGGCAAATTTATTGACGAAAAGAAAACACGGTTACTGACTGAAAATAATATTCCGGCGGCAATCGGAATAAAGGGAGAAGTTTATTTGCAAGCGGGATTCGAAGATGTTTCAAAAGAAAAATATGAAGAAATCTCCGACACGAAAATGAAGCTCGACCGCTTAAAAGCGACCGGGATTTTTGCCCGAAGATTTTCGGATGGCGAAATCGAATTCATCAACCACGCGAATGAAGAAATCTTTTTTGCTCAAAGACGAATCAAACTTCACGAAATAAGAAACGCTCTGACGGAATCAGAAACTATAAAAGCTGTTTTCATCGGCGCGTTCCCGACAAATAATATTGTAAAACCCGTTGCCTTTATAATCGCGGAAAACGAACCCGAGGTCGGTAAATTTATAGAAAACAGGTTTCCGAACTATTTGAAAATTATTGAAATTGTTTTTGTCAAAGAATTTCCGCTCGATTCTTTCGGAAATATATTGAAAGAACAACTTTTTGAAGTTTCCAGTGCAATGAAAAAATCAGGAGAAAGCGTTAAATCGGCTGATGCCGGCAAATCACAGGATAAGAGCTTTTTGGAAAGACGCGCCGCCTTAGCCACCCGTCGTTCAAAATTAAACCTCGACCAAAAGGAATTGATTCAAAAAAGACTTCGGGGAGAAACAGATGAAAAAAAGCCGGAAAGTAGAATGTCAATTCGGAAAAGTCCGAAAATGACCGCCTATCCGCTTTCGTTTTCGCAGGAACGAATTTGGTTTTTACAACAGCTTTTCCCGCAAAGCAGCGCATATAATATGCCGTTTGCCTTGAAAATTCAAGGCGCAATTAATACCGAAATTTTGGAAAAATGCCTCAATGAAGTTGTCGAAAGGCACGAAATTCTTCGCACCACCCTGATTTCCGAAAATGCCAAACCGAAGCAAGTAATCAAAGAAAATGTTGTTTTCAATTTACCGGTCATTGATATATCCCGACTAAATTCCGAACAAAGAAATCAAAAAATTCGGGAAGCGATTGATAAGGAAGCGCTTCAACATTTTGAATTAGATAATTACCCGCTGTTTCGGACAAAAATAATAAAAGTCAGTGAAAGCGAAAATTGGCTGTTATTTACAATTCATCACGTGATTTTTGACGGATGGTCGGTCAACCTTTTGGCAAAGGAACTGTTTTCGCTTTATTCGGCAAAAATTCAGGGACTCAATCCGCAATTGTCGGAAATCCCGATTCAATATCACGATTATGCCGTCTGGCAAAGGGAAATTTTTGAAAATAAACAATTAAATAAAAGTCTCGATTACTGGAAACAAAATCTGGCAAATCATTCCTACAAATTGGATTTACTCAAAGATTCCGATGTAAAACATAAAGCAAAATTCAGCAAAGGTTCTTTGAATGTTCAAATTGACAGGGAATTAACTTTGAAGATAAGAGAATTAACAAAGGGCGGAAACCTGACAACTTTTATGGTGCTGCTTGGAGGGTATGCCCTTGTACTTTCAAAACATTCGGGTCAGAACGACATTATTATCGGAACGCCGCTGGCGGGCAGAACCATCTCTGAAACGGAAAATCTGATCGGATTGTTTATCAATACGCTTCCATTAAGAATTAAAACCGAAAACAAATTTTCGGTTTCGGAATATTTGGAATTCGTCAAAAATGTTTGTCTCAAAGCATACGAGCATCAGGAAGTGCCATTTGAAAAACTGGTCGAAGAATTGCAGCCTGAAAGAAGTCTGTTAAATACGCCGATCTTTCAAGCCTCGATGTCCTTGCAAAATACTCCGAATCTAAGAATTTCTGAGGGAGTGCCGGAAAATAATTTACAAAAAACAGAGGACACTTTTAATGTCGAACTTGCTGAAAGTCAAACAACCAGCGCCAAGTTTGAAATTACCCTTGCATTAGCCGAAACGAATGAAGCGATTGTCGGAGAAATCGAGTATCAGGCTGAACTTTACAGCGACAATTCAATTAGACAAATCAGAGAGGATTTGATCAAAACGCTCGACTTTTTATCGGGAAACAAAGAAAAATCGCTCGGAGATTTCACCATTCTGAGCGAAGCGGAGGAGCGGGAATTGGTGAGCGCGATGAGCGGGGAGCGGGGCGCTTGGACGGTGGTGCGGAGTTTGACTGCCGAGATTATCAAACGCAGTGAGGAA
>JALHNX010000033.1 GCA_022843305.1 Pyrinomonadaceae bacterium
AGCGGAAGACGTTTCTTAAATTAACTTGAATTCGGAATAAGAAATTCAGCAAACGGAACGCCGTCATCTTGACGGCACACGTCGCGGAAAGCGGCGTCAAGTGCTTCGATTTTCTTAGAACTTTCAAATAAATGAAGCCTTGAGCGTTTTTCAAACGCTGTGCCGTCAAGATGACGGCGTTCCGTTCTTAACCCAAACTCACTTTAAATTAACAAGGGCGCGATATTGATTCGCGTCTTTTGTTTTTCAATTACAGGTAAGTTTCGTCCTTATAGCACCACGCCCAATCTTCGCCGCGTTCCATTGATTTGATGAGCGGGTGTTGGTTCGCGTGAAAATGCGCGGTCGCGTGTTTGTTTTTTGAATCATCGCAGCAGCCGACGTGTCCGCACGTTAAACAAATTCGCAGATGCACCCACGAATCATTCGTTTGCAGACATTCTTCGCAGCCCGCCGCGCTCGGGAAAACTTTTTTGATCTGTTCGAGATGTGCGCAAACGGACGCGTCAACCTGCGGTTTGTATTCAATCGCTTTTTCAATGTCAATCGGCGCGTTTCCATTGCCGGTAAAAGCGGCAGAATCGGCGGCGGTTTGAAAATCGGCGGCGTTTTTTGCCGAGCGAAACAACGCGGCATTTTTGGCGAAAGCGTTGGTCGAACCCTCTAAAATAATCTCGTCGCCCGTTTGCAGAATAAAATCGGAAGCCGGATTTTTGATGATCTGTCCGTTTCGTTTGACGGCTTTTAAGTGCAGATCGTGCGTTTCGGCAAGTTGTAATTCAGCCAGAGATTTTTCCGCGACCGGCATTCCTTCGCGCACTTTGACCGTCCGCGAATCCTTGCATTCTTCGCCGGTTTCGCAGGCAAAAACCGATTTGTTCGTTTCCAAATCGGCTTTAAACAGCGCGGAATAACCGTTTTGTCGGGCTAATTCCTCGTATTCTTCGATCTCTTCGGGCGCGATGCGGTAATCGCGCAGAACTTCGCCGAAAAGCTGAACGATTGATTCGAGTTCTTCGGCGATCACGGTATCCGCACCGGCTTCTGTAAGCTCTTCGACTTCCGCCGTGTAGCGTGTGCGGACGACGATTCGCATCGTCGGATTCTGTGCGCGCGCAACCATCGTGATGCGGTGCGCCATCGCCGGATTATCGTCGGCAATGACCATCATTTTCGCTTTATCAATTCCGACGAGCTGAAGTAAAAACTGCTTCGTCGCATCGCCGCGCACGACGGGCAAACCTTCGGCGTCGGCTTCGTTCGCGCCGTCGGGACTTAAAGTTGTAATAATGTAAGGAATTCCCGAACCGCTCAGAACGCGCACCAGACATCGCGCCGCCTGCCCGTAACCGGCAACGATGACGTGGTCTTCGAGATCAACCGCGTGCGAAGGAATTTGCGCCTGCGCCTCTTCGGGCAGCGCGTTTTGTTCGTTTCTTTCCGTCAGCTTGCCCGACAGAGAGTTTCCGACGCGCATTAAAAGCGGCGTTAAGATCATCAAAACGACGGTCGCCGCGATAAACGTCTGCGAACCCGAAGCCGCCATTCCCGCCGGAGTCAGACCAACCTCGCGTCCGGCGCGTTCGAGAACGAACGAAAATTCACCGATTTGCGCGAGCATCAACGCCGAAGCCGCCGCGACCGACATTTTATAACCGAGCGCACGCACGCTGAGCGCGGTTGTTAAAACTTTAATTATCAAAACGGCGACAATCACGCCCAAAATCAGCGGCAGATTCCGAACCAGAAAACCGAGGTCGAGCAGCATACCGACCGACACGAAAAACGTCGCGCTGAACAGAATCTGCAAAGGCAGCGTTTCGCTTAAAGCGTGTTGTGAAAAGCGGCTTTCCGAAACCATCAAACCTGCTAAGAATGCGCCGAGCGAAAGGCTGACTCCGGCAAGACTCGTCAGATAAGCCGTGCCGAAACAGATCGCAATCACCGTCAGCAGAAAAAGTTCGGGCGAACAGGTTTTCGCCACCATTTCGAGAATTTTCGGCATTACGCGCCGCGCGATCAGCAAAACGAGCGCGATGATAATTCCGGCTTTTGCCAGCGCCCAGACAATTTCCAGACTCGATGCCCGCAAGCGTCGGCACGAGCAAAACCATCAAAACAATCGCCAAATCCTGAAAGATCAAAAGCCCCAAACCGATCTGTCCCGGTTCGGAATTCGTTTCGCCCTTCTCGCCCAAAAGTTTTAAGACAATCGCCGTCGAACTCAGAGCAACGAGCATTCCCGTGAAAATGCCGACGCGCCAATCAACGCCGAAAAACGAGAGTAGAATGGTTGTTGCCAGAATCGAAAGCCCGACTTGCAGACTTCCGCCGCCGAAGATCAGTTTTTGAATTTTGGCGAGTTTTTCGAGGCTGAATTCGATGCCGATGGTAAAAAGAAGCAGAATCACGCCGATCTCGGCGGTCGCGTCAACCAGTGCCTGATCGCGGACAAACCCGAGCGCGTTCGGTCCGATCAAAACTCCGGCGAGCAGAAAGCCGACAATCGGCACTAATCTGAAACGAAAACAGATATAAGCGATAACCGCGCCCGCGACGATCAGCGCGACGACTTCGGTCATATATTGCGGAATCGCTCCCGCCGCAAAGAAAACCGGCAATTTCAAATCGAACATTTTCTAACCTTTCCGAGCTTTTAAATTAAAAATAACACGCCGCGCGGAGATTTGATATGTTTCCGAACGGTTCTTGTCAGAGCCGTCTCTCGCAAGCGGACGGCTGAAGTTTGTTATTGAAAAATAAACCATCACCCGGTCGCGGATGGTTCGGACTCGCTTTCAAAAACCAGTTTCTTTATCTCGTCCATTTTTGCTTGCGCGGCTTCTTCGCCGAGCTTAATAAATTCCTGCATTTTGCCGATTTCGTCGGGTCTGAGATGCGCGATTTGCGGAACGATAACGACATCGGCGCGGTAATGCTGGCTTTTTCCGGCGGTTCGCAGCAGCAGCATTGCCGATTGAAAAAGAACGCCCAAAAAAGTGTTCGGCGCACTCCAATAGGTTGCGCCGGCGGCGTTGACATCAACCGCGATGACAACTTCCGCGCCCATTTTTTTGACGGTTTTTGTCGGTACGAGCGAAACCACGCCGCCGTCAATCAGATGTTTTCCCTCATACGGAACGGGAACGAAAACGCCCGGAATCGCACAGCTTGCGCGAATCGCGTCCGGCAAATCGCCTTCTTTCAAAACGATTTCCTCGCCCGTTTCGAGCGCACAGGCAACCGCCGCAAACGGAATCGGTAAATCTTCAATATTTTCAAAGGGAAGATTTTTTCTCAGAAGATCGCCCATCGGCGCGTTTGAAAGCAAACCGCGTGTCGAATAAGGAAAACCCGAAACCTTGAACCAACTCATTTTTTTACCGATTTCGATAATTTCGTCAACATTCAGAGCGCAGGCAACCGCCGCGCCGACAATCGCGCCGGCACTCGTTCCGGCGATAAAATCTATCGGAATCTGATGTTCGGCAAGTGCTTTAATCACGCCCAAATGCGCGAAACCACGCGCCGCGCCGCCCGAAAGCGCCAAACCTACCTTTTTTCGCTTCATAAAACTTTAAACCGCGAAACACGCGAAATGCGCAAAAATTAAAGAAAAAATATTTCGCGTGTTTTGCGTATTTCGCGGTTAATTGATTTTAACCGCTGTTTATGGAAAACTTAAACCCGCTAAAATGACTCTGCACGAATCAATGCAATTTGAACGCCCGACAACCTCAGCCGACATCGCGGCGGGCGAACGGTCGTGTCCGGTCTGCGCCCGCGAACCGCGCGAAGAATTTGTTCCGCTGCTCGTTTTGGACGAAGACATCCGGCAGTTGATTCGCGCCAACGCGCCCGACACGGAAACTTTCGAGGCAGTCTGCGCGCGTTGCGTTCGTCTGTTTGAACGCGCCAAAGACCGGATTTTGACCGATGCCGCGCTGCAAAAAGACGGCTCGCGGGTGCTTTCAACGCCTTTGCGGCTCGACGCGAACGAACGCTTTACGGGCAAAGGCGTAACCATCGCTTTTCTCGATTCGGGATTTTACCCGCACGTTGATTTGACCACGCCGAATAACCGGATTGTCGCTTACCGCAATATGACGGCGAACGACGGCGATTTGTCCACGCTTTTTCAGCCTGATGTCGCAAGCTGGCACGGAATGATGACTTCGGTTGTTGCGGCGGGAAACGGAAGTTTGTCAAACGGATTTTATCGCGGAATCGCGCCCGAATCCGACGTTGTGCTTGTGAAATTAGCCAGAACGGGCAGAATCACCGAGCAGAATATCGAAGACGGTTTGGAATGGATTTTGGCGAACGCCGCGAAATACAACGTTAAAATCGTCAACATTTCGGCGGGCGGCGATTTCGAGCAATCTTACTTGCACGATTCTCTTTCACAGACGGTCGAAGAATGCGCGAAACAAGGTTTGACAATTGTCTGTGCGGTCGGCAACGCGGGGCATCTGCCCAATCATCCGGTTTTTCCGCCTGCTTCCGCGCCTTCGTGCATCGCGGTCGGCGGGCTTGACGATAACAATTCGATCAATCGCGCAAGGCGCGGAATGTATCGCTCAAGTTATGGTCCGACGCTTGACGGCTTGCAGAAACCCGAACTCATCGCGCCTTCGATCTGGGTTCCCGCGCCGATTTTGCCGAATACACCGACCGCCCAGCAAGCCGCGCTTTTGGATAAATTAGATAAAGCGTCTGACGACGAACTGCACGAAATAATCGGCAGAAATAAAGGCGTTGACGGCGAACTCGATGCCGCGTTTGACCGTCCCGCGCATTCGATCCGGCAGATTATCGCGCTGAAAATCCGGCGCGAAAACGTCATCAGCGGCAATTACAAATATGTTGACGGAACATCGTTTGCCGCGCCGATTGTTTCAAGCGTGATTGCGCAGATGCTCGAAGCCAACCCGAATTTAACGCCGCAGCAGATCAAAAGAATCCTCATTTCGACCGCCGAACGTCTGCCGCATTACGAAGTTGATCGTCAGGGCTGGGGTGTTATCGACCCGCGCCGCGCCGTCGAAAAGGCACTCGAATTTTCTGAATAAAGAGTTTTAAAAAGCTGAAACCGCGAATCATCAAAAACTGTTTTTGATGATTCGCGGTTTCAGCTTTTTTCTCTTTTAAGGCTGTTCGCTCGAATTGTTCGGCGGACTGCCCGGCGGCAGCGTCGGCGAAATTCGCGGTGTCGTGTTCGGTGTCGGAGTCGGCGTTCGCGGAGTCGGGGTCGCGGTTGGTCGCGGCGTGGCGGGCGGCGCACCGTTTATATTCGTGTTGCCGACATTTGAATCTTCCTCGTCAGTCGGACTCGGACTCGGTTTCGGTGTCGGAGTCGGCGTTCTGACATTCGCGTTAATGTTCGTGTTGAGATTCGGAAAATTAAAGTTCGTGTTGAAGTTATAATTCGCGTTGGTCGAAAGATTGACATTGCTCGCGCCGAAATTGAGATTGGTATTCAGATTCATATCCGGCGGATTGGTGTTGACGTTGACGTTCATATTTGCCGGTTCTTCGTCGCGCAGCAGAACGAAAATTCCAAGCACGACCGCCAGTGCCGCGAGCGTTCCGAGAATCGTTAAAAGCACGGTTTTTCCCGTATTCGGTTTCGGCGGAATCGCCTGATACGGCGGAATTTGACGTGCGCGGACATTCTGCTCTTTTAGTTGCTCCGAGGTGGAAATAATGATGCGCGGTGCTTCGCTTCGGTCAATTTCGGGCGGCGGGTCGGGTTCGGGCAGAATATCCTTCGGCGGTTTGTAGCGAACGATGGTTTCCTCGCCTAAATCCGGTTCGGCGGCTTCGATGCTTTCGCTCGGCATTTCCGTGAAGTTCGGCTGGTCTTCGTCCACTAAAGGCGTGCCGTCTTTCGTGCAAAAACGCAGAATCTCCTCATCGTATCGGGCTTCGCAAATAGGGCAAAATTTCATAGATTTTCGAGTTTATTGTCGGTTTTTATTTAAGAATTAGAACGTTCGTCGGGTTCTGATTAAACATTCTATCACGAATTGTTTTAATAAAAAGACATCGGCAGGTCAAACCCGAATACGACAAATGTTCAGACGGGCTGAAAATCCTTCGGCAGTTTCGCGAGAAATTCCGCGAACGAGACAATAATATTTACCGCTTGATGATAATGCCTCAATAAAAAGTTAGAGAAGGATTTGTTTGCCCAGCCGCTCCGCGAAACACACGAAAGATACGAAATAGTTTGATGATTTAGCATATTTTCGTGTTTTTCGTGTGTTGCGTGGGCAGATAAAACTTTTTATTGAGGCATTACCGTAAAAGAGAAATTAAATTGCACAAAACGGGAATTTAGTGCATCATAGTGTTTGACAATTTTTCCTTCTCTGGTTTATCAACGGTAATTCGTCATTCTTTTTGGAAAGAATTCTTAGTGAAGACGTTTTGGATAGTTCTCGGAGCAGGCTCGTATTTTAACAGCTAGAAGCAAAGCTTAAGTATTTTTTGAGCTATCAAACGCAAACACTTCTGTCGCAACCGTTTCACTGAAGCACACTTTCGTTCGACACTTCTATTTAACTTCTGAAAAACGCAGGAAGTTTAGGCATTCGTGAGGTCGGCAGCAGATTCTGTCCGGCGCAGATCGCCTTGTGTTTCACAGTGAAATTTTGCGGTTTTCGGTTAAGAAAACAAAAAGGATATTAAATTTAAAATGAGTTTTAAAGAACTTGGCTTGCATCCGATGCTTTTAAGCAGATGCGAGTCGCTCGGCTTTGTAGAGCCGACACCGATTCAGAAACAGGCAATTCCGATTGTCTTGGAAGGCGAAGACATTATCGCCTGTGCGGAAACAGGAACCGGCAAAACCGCCGCGTTTTTGCTTCCGATTTTACAAAAATTAATTGAAAGTAAACAGAAAGGAACTGCTGTCTTGGTGCTTGCGCCGACGCGCGAGCTTGCCAATCAGACCGAACTCGCTTGCCGCGACCTCGCGCCGAAAAATATCAAATGCGCGATTTTAATCGGCGGCGCAGGTTATCGCAGTCAGGAAAACGCTCTGCGGCGCGGACCCGATATTATCGTCGCAACACCCGGACGACTGGTTGATTTTATGGAACGCGGCGAAATTGATTTTTCGCGTCTTCACACGCTCGTTCTGGACGAAGCCGATAGAATGCTCGATATGGGTTTTCTGCCCGCGATCAAACGCATCGTGAAAACTTTGCCGGTTGACCGCCAGACGCTTTTCTTTTCGGCAACGATGTCTTCGGAGATCGAAAAAATCGCGTATTCGATGATGATCGAACCCGAGTTTATCGAAGTTACCAAACGCGGTAAAGTTACCGATTTAGTTCATCAAACCGTCTATCCGGTTGCCGCCGCGTCAAAAACGGTTCTGCTGCTTGATTTGCTGGAACGCGAAAAATTCGAGCGTGTGCTGGTTTTTACGCGCACCAAACGCGGCGCGGACAAAATCGCGCATATCTTGGAGAAGCGTTTGCATAAATCGAACCGCATTCACGGCGACCGTTCGCAGTCGCAGCGCGAAGCAGCACTCAGAGGTTTCAAAAACGGCAGCACCAGAGTTTTGGTCGCCACCGATGTCGCGGCGCGCGGGATTGATATAGATTCCGTTTCGCATGTGATAAACTATGACATACCGGAAGTGCCGGAAGATTACGTGCATCGTATCGGACGGACAGGTCGCGCCGGTAACAAAGGTCGTGCCATAACATTGGTAACAGCCGGTGAAGAACACACGATGCGGGCAATCGAACGGCTGACGGGTCAAACGGTTGAGCGCGTTTTACTACCGGATTTCGGCGGCGTTATGCCCTCGGTTGTAAAACCTTCCGCAAATAATTTTTCGGCGGGGAAAAAGAGTTTTCGCTCATTTCGTCCGCGCCGACGCAGATAAATAAAGGAAAATAAATTTATGAAAAAAGAAGTATTTGAAGTTGGTCAAACGCTGAAAATGTTGTGTTCGGCGTGCGATGTCGAACAAAATCATACCGTTGAAAGTGTAACCAAACAGGGACAGATCACAAAAGCGATTTGTCAGGCTTGCGAAACGTCAAGCACATTCAGCCGCGGCGTAAAAACCTCGGTTGCGATGGGCAAATCGAAAACCGCTTCGCCCTACGACCGTACGCGGAAATACCGCAAAGGTCAGGCGATGATGCATTCGACTTTCGGTCAGGGCGAAGTTACGGACGTAATCGAACCGCAGAAAATTGATGTGCTTTTCGGCGATAAAACGCGGCGTTTGATTCACTCGCAAAATTAACTTTAACAAAAATTTATAAAACAAAAAGGCGATTCAAAACTGAATCGCCTTTTTACCGTTGCTTTGTTACTTTTTACTGCTTATCTTCTTTTAAGCAATAATCCCAAAACCAATCCGACCGCCGCCGAAATCAGAATCGTTTGTCCCGGTTTCTGACGCGCAAATTCTTTGGCTTCCTCGACTAACTCTTTCGGGTCTTTGTTTGAAATCTCCTTGAATTTGTCGCTTGCCTGCGCGAATTTTTCGCTCGCGAAATCTTTGGCTTTGATTGCCGCGTCCTGAAATTTTTGTTGATATTCCTGTGCCTGCATTTTTAAATCTCCTAAATATTCGTCGTCTAAAGAACTTCCGAATTCTTCGCCCTGCGGGCTGACCGGAACCAAACTTTGTTGTTCTAATTCCTGTTCCGCTTTTTTAACTTCCTGATCAAATTCCGACATTTTATTTTTTCTCCTTTCAAAAATTAACCAAGATAAAACTTCTGGTTTCGGTTTTTGATGCCGCCTGGTTATGAAAAGTTGATACGAAAGTTTTGACGGTTAAGTTCTTGTAAATTTTTTCACAAAGGACTTGACAGAAAGTTTGCGGTTTGCGAAACTAGCAAAGTTAGTAAGCACTCACTTATATATTAAAAGGAGCAGATTTGGATAAATTTTTTGAAACAACCAATACCCGGATGGCGGGCGACGAACGGCGCGAACAGCTTTGCAAAATAGCGATGCATCTTTTTTCGGAGCGCGGTTTTCGCGGGACGACAACCAAAGAAATTGCGAACGCGGCGGGCGTTTCGGAAGCGGTGATTTTTAAGCATTTCTCAAACAAGGACGAGCTTTACGCTTCGATCCTCGACCATAAAGCGTGCAGTCATCCGCTGAGCGATCCGTTCGCGGAAATTGCCGATAAAATCGAACAAAAAGACGATTTCGGCGTATTTTACGGGATGGCTTTAAACGCTTTGAATCACCACAAAGACGATGCCGATTTTCTGCGTTTGATGCTTCATTCGGCACTCGAAGGACACGATCTGGCGCGGGTCTTTTTTGATAATTTTATTACATATATTTACGATTTTTTGGGCGCATATATTCGCCGGCGGCAGGAAGACGGCGCGTTTCGTGAAGTCGAGCCGCGAGTTGTCGTGAGGGCTTTTATCGGAATGTTCGTTCATCATTCGCTGAACAATATTCTGTGGGACAAGGAACAGAAATTATTAAAGATTTCCAACGAAGAAGCGGCACACGAGTTTGCCGAAATTTTACTTCGCGGGATCAAAAATAAAAAGGCAAAAGTAAAAAGTAAAAAGTAAAAATTTATATGGAATCATTCAAATTTATAATTTTTGCCATAACCGCTATCGGACTGTCGATGTTTTTGGCATCATGCGACGGTTCCAGCGCACAGGTCAACGTAAACGTCAATAACGAAGCGAAACCGAATGTTGAAGTAACGACGACGCAGGCAGTCGTACGGCAGATTCCGACGTATTTTGAAGCGACCGGAAACCTGGCAAGCGACGCGCAAACGGATGTCGCGCCTTCGGTCGGCGGAAAAATCGTCGAGGTCAATTTCGATGTCGGCAGCTACGTTAATAAAGGCGACGTACTGATCCGGCTCGACGGGCGCGACGCGCAGATCCGGCTCGAACAGGCGCAGGCGCAGGTCGAGCAGCAGCGCCGCGCCGTCCAGCAGGCGGAAGCCGCCGTCGAACAGGCGATCGCCGCTTTGCGGCAGACGCAGGTGCGGCTCGGCATCGGCGACGGCGAAACGTTTAACATCAACGATTTTTCGCAGGTCAAATCGATCCGCGCGCAGCTCGATCTCGCCGAAAAGGAACTGGCGCGCACGACGCGGCTGCTGGAAACCGGCGACGTTTCGCGCGCGATCTACGACCAGCGTAAATCGCAGCGCGACGCGCTTTTGGGGCAGATGGACGAAGCGCGTTCGAACGCGGCGGTCGCCATCAAGGCGATCGACACTTCGCGCGCGGCGGTCAACACCGCGCGGACGAACGTCAGTCAAGCCCGCGCGGCGGTCGCGACCGCCGAAACGCAGGTCGATCAGGCGCGAAAAGCGATTAACGACACGATCGTTTATGCGCCGATCAGCGGTTACATCGCGGAAAGAAATTCGGATCTGGGCGAATATATCACGCCGAACACACCGAATTCGAAGGTCGCGACGATCGTCCGCACGGCGGTTCTGCGCCTGCGGATCGACGTGCCCGAACAATCGATCGGCAAGGTTTCGGTCGGTCAGGGAATTTCGGCGCAGGTTTCAGCCTACCCGGACCGCAATTTCGCGGGCACGATCGTCAGAATTCTGCCGAGTCTGAACACGACTTCGCGCACTCTGACGGTCGAAGCGGAAGTTGAAAACAGCGGCGGGCTGCTCAAACCCGGACAGTTCGCGACCGTCCGCATCACGCAGTCGAATCCCGCGCCGGCGGTGATGGTGCCGACTTCGGCGGTTCGCACGGAAGGCGAAATCAACAAGGTCTTCGTCGTCAAGGACGGCGTCGCGAACGAACGGCTCGTGCAGCTCGGTTTTCTCGAAAACGATATGATCGAGGTCAAGCAGGGCGTTCAGGAAAATGAAACGGTAGCGACAAGTAATTTAGACAAATTAGGGGACGGCGTGATCGTTCGTCAGTAGTCAGTTGTTCGTTGTTCGTTGCTGTTTCTGATGAAGCTTTTTGGTTTCACAAGAGACGACAACAACGAACGACTGACAACGAACAAGGGACAAAAAATTTATGCAATGGTTAGCAGAGGTTTGTGTTAAGCGTCCGGTTTTTGCGACGATGCTGATTTTGTCGCTGGTCACGGTCGGCGCGTTCTCGTTTTTTAGTTTAGGCGTTGATCTTTTTCCGAAAATTGATTTTCCGACGATTACCGTGACGGTTGTCAATCCGGGCGCGTCGCCGCAGGAAGTCGAAACGGAAATTACGGAAAAAGTCGAAGAAGCTGTCAATACGGTCAGCGGTATTGATGAACTGCGTTCAACTTCGATTGAAGGAATTTCGCAGGTTTTCATTCAGTTTGTTCTCGAAAAAGATGTCAACGTCGCCGCGCAGGAAATTGAAAACCGTGTCCAGACGGTCATTCCGAATCTGCCGGAAACCGCCGAACAGCCGACGGTGCAGAAGCTCGACACGGACGCCGCGCCCGTTCTGCGCATCGTCGTCAGCGCGCCGACAAGTTTGCGCGAAGTCACGGAAGTGGCGAAAACGCGTATCAAGGAGCGCATCGAATCGGTCAACGGCGTCGGTCAGATCTCGATCATCGGCGGACGCGAACGGCAGATAAATGTCTGGATCGACCCCGACAAAATGCGTTCTTATAACGTCACGCCGGTCGAAGTGACGACCGCTCTGCGGCTGCAAAATATCGAATTTCCGAGCGGCAGGCTCGACGAAGGACAAAAGGAAACCAGCGTCCGAACTTTGGGCAAAATTCAAAAACCCGAAGAATTCGAAAACATCGTGGTCGCGACGCGCGGGAATTATCAGGTCAAGGTCAGAGATCTGGGCTACGTCGAAGACGGCGCGGAAGAGCTTCGTTCGCAGGCTCTGCTCAACGGTCAGCCTGCCGTTACGCTGATCGTTTCCAAACAATCGGGACAAAATACGGTCGCCGTTGCGAATGAAGTCAAAGAGCGTCTGAAGGAACTCGAACCGACTCTGTCGAAAGATTACCGTGTGCAGATTATCGGCGACAACTCGATTTTTATCGAAAATTCGCTTCACGCGATCGAAGAACACCTGTTGGTCGGCGGCATTCTGGCATCGGTCGTCGTCTTCCTGTTTTTGTGGAATATCCGCACGACGTTTATCGCCGCGCTGGCGATTCCGACTTCGATCATTGCAACCTTCGCGCTGATGTATGCGATGGATTACACGCTCAACTCGATTACGATGCTTTCGTTGACTTTGATGGTCGGCATCGTGATTGACGATGCAATCGTCGTGCTGGAAAACATTTACCGCTTTGTCGAGGAAAAGGGAATGGATCCGTTTCAGGCGGCAATCGAAGGCACGCGCGAAATCGGTCTTGCCGTTCTGGCAACGACGCTTTCATTGATGGCGGTTTTCGTTCCCATCGGGTTTATGCAGGGTATTATCGGGCGGTTTATGTCAAGTTTTGGTTTGACGGCTTCGTTTGCCGTCGGCGTCAGCTTGATCGTTTCGTTCACCTTAACGCCGATGCTCGCGGCGCGGTTGATCAAAAGACCGAAACAAGAAGCCGATTTGGGCGAAGAAAACGAGCCGGTCGGTTCGGGCGAAACGCCGAAAATCAAAGGCGACGGCATGATCGAGCCGGATTACGAAGAACCGCTGACAAATCAGCGAAAAGACAAAAAAGTGAAGGGACATTCGTCGAAAGACAGCTGGTTTTACAGCAGGATTGACAGCGTTTATACGATGCTGCTGAAGTTTGCGATGGGGCATCGCTGGCTGATCGTTCTGACGTGCGTGCTGGTTTTCCTGAGCATCGTTCCGCTGTTTATGTTCGTCGGCAAAAATTTTCTCCCCGTGGATGACCAATCGCAGTTTGAAATTTCGGTGCGCACACCCGAAGGCTATTCTCTGCAAGCCTCGACCGTTTTGATGGAGCGGATTGCGACCGACATCCGCAAAATGGAAGGCGTTACCGATACGCTTATCACAGTCGGCGGCGGACAGGCGCAAGTCGTCAATAACGGAACGATTTACGTCAAACTCTCGGACATCAAAGCGCGTCCGAAATCGCAGGAAGATATGATGTCGGATGCCCGCGGGGTTTTGAAAAATTACCCGCCCGAACTCCGCACCGGTGTTCAGCAGGTGCAGGCATTTTCGGGCGGCGGTTTCCGCAACGCAAACGTCCAGTTTTTGATCTCGGGACCGGATTTGAAGGTCTTGGAAGAATATTCGGAGAAAATTCTCGCCAAAATGAAGACGATTCCCGACGCGGTTGACGTTGACTCGACCTTGATCAGCGGCAAGCCCGAAGTTCAGCTCGAAATTGACCGCGACACGGCGGCTGATCTGGGCGTTCGCATCAGCGACGTTTCGCAGGCTTTGAACACGCTGGTTGCCGGACAGGAAGCGACGACCTTTAACGAGGGCAGCAAGCAATACGAAGTTCGCGTGCGGGCGATCAACAACTTCCGCACCGACGTCGAAGGCTTGAAACGAATGATCGTGCCTTCGACAACGGTCGGCTGGGTCACGCTCGACCGGCTGGTCAAAGTCAAAGAAGGGACGGGACCGAGTTCGGTTGACCGCGTTAACCGCCAGCGTCAGGTAACGCTGCTCGCGAACACCAAACCCGGCGGTTCGGCGGCGGGCATCACGTCGGCGATTGACGCATACGTCAAGGAATTAAAACTTCCGGCGGGTTATCGAACGGGCTATGTCGGGCAGTCGAAGGAAATGGGCAAAGCCGCATTTTATTTCCTTCTGGCTTTCGCGTTGTCGTTCGTCTTTATGTATATCGTGTTGGCGGCGCAGTTTGAATCGTTTATTCACCCGATCACGATTTTGCTGACATTACCGCTTTCGATTCCGTTCGGTATTCTATCGCTTTTGATTGCGGGGCAAACCGTCAATATCTTTTCGGGATTAGGCTTGCTTTTGCTTTTCGGCGTGGTCAAGAAAAACGCGATTTTGCAGATTGACCATACAAACGGTCTGCGCGAACGCGGAATGTCGCGCTACGATGCGATCATTCAGGCGAACCGCGACCGTCTGCGACCGATTCTGATGACGACGATCGCGCTCGTCGCGGGGATGATTCCGCTCGTCATTTCGACCGGCGCGGGCGCGGGCACGAACCGCTCGATCGGCGTTCTCGTCGTCGGCGGTCAATCGCTTTGTTTGCTTTTAACGCTTTTGGCGGTTCCCGTGTTTTATTCGATATTCGACGACATCAGCGAATGGAAACCGTTCCGCCGCGCCAACAATCTTTTAGAGCGTCTGCTTGGCGGTTTGAAACGCAAATTTGCGACGGCGGCAAGCTCGCTGTTCGGGAAGAATTGAACCGCGAAACACGCGAAAGACGCTAAAAATTATTTGAATTTCTTTCGTGTGTTTCGCGTATTTCGCGGTTAAAAAAGATGGCTTTATCAGTAAAAATCGCGCTTCTTGCTTCGGGCTTGTTTCTGCTTTCGGGAATGCTGACAGGCGTTTGGAAATACGCGCGGATTATGTCGAGCGTTGAGCACAAAGCGCCGGTTTATGTTGACATCGCGCATCGCGCATCGTTCTTTTACAGTTTTGCGAGCTTGGTCATCGCCAAATTGATCGAGTTTTCGCCGTTCAGTCCGTTTTGGCAAATCGTGATCGTCGGCGTGCCGCTTTTTTATTTTGTTTTAACGGTCATCGCCTATATCAAGGAAGGCTTTTTGAATCGCACGGAGAATATGTTCGCCGAGCATAATCTCGTCCCGAAGTTGTTTATGTATGGCTTAATCGCCGGTGAAATAGGCGGATTTTTATTGATCTTGGGCGGTTTTATTTATACGCAGTTTTTTATATAAAGTCAGAACCGTCTGCGGTAGCGGGCGGGTAACCCATTCGCTACCGCAAATGGTTCTGACAGGATAGGATTTATGAAACGGCATTTATATTTATTCATTTTAATTTTAACATTGGCGGCTTTCGGTCAAACGCGGGCGCAGGACGTTGTCGCGCCAACGCCGACACCAACGCCTTTGCCGACCGTTCCAATCAAGGTTGACGATAAGCAAAACGTTCAGCCGGAAAATCTGGACGGCGTTCCGACCATCGCGCCGAATTACCGGCAGGACGATAAATCTCTGCCTGATCTGGGACGCGTCGGCGTTGATATGTTAGAGCAGAAACCGCTTTCGTTAAAAGAAGCGATCACGCTCGCGCTCGAAAATAATAAGGACATCGAAGTTACACGCCAGAATGTGCGAATCGCCGAATTCGAACTGCAATCGGCGCGCGGATTTTACGAGCCGCGTTTTTCGGGACAAACTTTTTACGAACGCGCAACCACGCCGAACGTCAGCATTTTCAGCAATAATGCGACGACGACCAACAGTTCGATTGTCGGCAATGCCGGATTTACGGGAAGTTCGCCGCGTTTCGGAACAAACTACAGCGCGACGGTTTCGAACCAGCGCGTGACGACCAACAACCCGATTTCCATATTAAGCCCGCAGAACAACACGAGCTTTAATCTGAGCGTCACGCAGCCGCTTTTTCGCGGTCGCTCGTTCGACCAGCCGCGCCGCGTGATCGAGATCGCCAAACGAAATTTGAGTTTGACCGACACGCAGTTTCGCCAGCGTTCGATTGAAATTATCACGAACGTTCAGCGCGCTTACTGGGATTTGGTTTACGCGCTGAGAAATCTACAGGTTCAGCGCGACGGCGTGCGCGACGCCAAACAACAGCTCGAACATAACCGGCGGCTGGTCGAAGAAGGACAGCTTGCGCCGATTGATATTGTCGCCGCCGAAACGCAGGTCGCCAATATCGAGCAAGGCGTTTACGAAGCGCTTGAAACCGTCGGACGCGCCGAAAATGTTTTGAAAAACCTGATCGCGCAGAACAAGGACGACGCGCTCTGGCGCGAAGCCCTCGTGCCGACCGATTCGGTTGATCTCGAAGCGCCGCGCACGACGCTGCCCGAAGCCTTGACGCTCGCGCTCGAAAATCGTCCCGAAATCGAAATCAACAAGGTGCAACGCGATATTAACGAAATTGACAAAAGATATTTGCGCGAACAGACGAAACCGCAGATCGATCTGACGGCAAGCTATACTTCATCGGGAGTCGGCGGAAGTCAGAATCCCGATTTTTCGAGTCCGTTTCCGTCGCCGTGCCAGACCGACCCGAACTCGCCTGCCTGTCAGCAACAAATTATTCTCTTAAACGGATTAACGGGAAGCTCGATCACCGACGTTTTCGCCAACCGTTACCCGACGTTTCGCGCCGGCGTGACGTTCAATCTGCCGCTGTTCGGCGATAAAACGGCGAAGGCGAATCTCGGCAAATCGCTCGTCCAGAGCCAGCAGATAAACACCCAGCGCGAACAGCTCGAACAACTGATTCAGGTTGACGTGCGCAACGCTCTGCAAAGCATCCGCACGGCGGAAGCGCGTCTGCGGAGCGCGGCGATCTCGCGCGATAATTCGCAGAAACAGTACGAATCCGAGCAGCGCAAGCTCGACGCCGGACAGACGGACGTTTACAAGGTCCTCGAACGCCAGACGGCTCTGATCACGGCGCGCAGCAACGAACTCCGCGCCCAAACCGAACTCAACAAGGCAATCGCCGACCTGCAGAGAGCGACCGGAAATTCGCTGAAAGCGAACAACGTTGAAGCCAGATTAAGATAATAAACTTTCGTAAATTGGGGTTTTCCGCCCAAACCCACGAAAAGTATCAATAAAGGTTAAACTGATATTGATAGGAGTTGCGAACATAAAATTCTTACACCCTCAAATTTTTACTGGGTTCTCCGCAATTTATAGCGCGAACTCCAATTTCAGCCGTCAAATCGTAAAAATCAGGGGGGAAATCCTGAAAGTCAGACTTATCCGACTCAGTGATAAAGCGTAGATTTACGTCTTCGACACCCGATTGAGAAGTTATTTTTTTTAAATCGGTCAAGTGCTGCTGAAAAAACAATATGGCTTCCCGGATTTGGGATGATATGTCAGTTGCTTCACTCAAGGTTATTAACAAATTTGACATATCGAACACTCTGAGCGGGTCAGGAAAGCCCGGCAGTGGCACTTTCAGCTTATCCCTATATTCTTCGGGAATCCCCAAAACCCCTCTGAAGCGAATTTTTTCTTCCGGTAAATTCAATTCATGTAAAAGCGCATCGGGATCAAAGTTCATTCCCGAAATGTGTAAGAAACACCCGACACTTTCATAGACATTCGGATTTTCCCAGTTACCAAATTCAGTGTTCATATTCTATATTCTGCACATCAACACCACTAAACTAGATAATAATGTGCGCTTTTATTTACAATATTGAATAGTAATGATTATGCTTCTGTGAATATTCGCGTGTCAATATTTTTGTTCTTTTTCAGTAATGCCTCAATAAAAAGTTACAGAAAGTTTTATCTGCCCACGAAAAATACGAAAAATTTTGATGATTTAGCATATTTTCGTATTTTTCGTGGGCAGATAAAACTTTTTAGTTGAGATACTGTCTTGGAAATCAACCGGAAAAAGCCAAATTCGGATTAAACGGTTGTTTGTGTTTCAAGACTCCAAAAGCAAGGTGCAGCAACTTTCGCATTGAAGCACAGACTATTTGCATTGAAGTCTTTCCGTTTTTCTCTTATAAATTACCGACGACAACCAAACGTTAAAGAGGTTAGACGGGCAGAAAATATCTTCAACCGAATTTGTTCTCAAGCCGCAGCAGTTAATTTTTATTGAATTCAATCAGATTAGTGCTTTTCGGTTGCATTTCGCGGCAAATCGCATTACATTTGCGTCGAGGTTTTACCTATATTAATTTACGATTTTTAAGGAGAAATGAAATGTTAAAAAAATTCGGTGTTAAATTTTTGGTTTTGGCGCTTGTTTGCCTGATGGCGGCATCCGATACGCTCGCGCAGACGCGGATTCGGTTTGCGCGCGGGCGGACTTCGGCGACGCTTTCGGGAACGATTGCCGCCGACGGGGCGCGTGAATACGTTCTCGGCGCAAGACGCGGGCAAACGCTGACGGCGGTTTTAAGCTGTGGCAACGGAGATTGCGATTTTGCGGAAGGCGATATGCACGACACGCAGTATTCGCAATACGTTGACCGCAACGGCGATGTCTATATCACCATCCACAATCACGGCAATCGCGCGACCCGCTTTACGATGACGGTTTCGATTCAGTAATTGTTCAGAGTCCGCGCTTCAGTGTGTAAAAACCGTCGGCGAAGCGCGGTGGTTCAGCCGCCTAAAGGCGGAACTCAAAACTCAGATTTCCACTTTCAAGCCGTCCTGCGCTTCGATGATTTCGCAGGGCGGCTCGAATTTTTCGACTTCCGCCCGGAAATCAACCGCATCCCATTCGGCGTAAAAATGCGTCAGCATCGCTTTTTTCGGATTAGCGTAGCGCGTCAGAAACATCGCTTCGTCAAGATTGAGGTGCTTTTCGGCGGGCTTGTCTTTGAAAAAAGAACATTCCATCACGAACAGATCAACATTTCGCGCAAACGCGCCGAGCGATTTTGTAAAGCCCGTGTCCGAAGAATAAACAAGCGTTTTATCGTTTTTATCGCGGATGTGAATCGCCAGACTTTCATCCGTGTGCGGCGTTTTCATCGTAACCGCCCGCGTTTCAGGCAAAATTTCAAATTCTTCGAGCGGTTCGACTTCGCAAATTTCGAGCAGAAACGGCTGTTTGAACAGTTTGTAATTATTCGCTTCGTCAAAAGATTTAACGAGCTTTTCTGTTCCCTTCGCGCCGAAAATTTTCAAAGGTTTCGTGCGCGACTGCATTTCGGGCGCGTTGCGCGTGCCGAAAAGAAACGGCGCTAGTCCGCCGCAATGGTCAAGATGAAAATGCGAAATCCAAATCGCGTCCAGGTTCGCCCAATCGAGATTTTCCTGCGCCATCCGATGAATCGCCGATGCCGCAAAATCCAACAAAATCGAACCCGAAGCGGTTTCCAGCCAAAACGCCGATGAACTTCTTTTCGGATGCGGAACGGACGAACCTGAACCTAAAACCACAAATTTCATACATTTATCATTTATCATTTATCGTTTATCATCAAGTAAATATTTTGATAAATGGTAAATGATAAATGATAAATGATATTGATATTCTGGCAATTTTCGCGCATCCCGACGATGTTGAATTGACCGTTGGCGGAACGCTTTTAAAGATGAAATCTCTGGGTTATAAAACGGGCGCGTTGGATGTAACGAAAGGCGAGATGGGAACACGCGGAACGGTTGAAGGTCGTGCGAAAGAAGCGGAAGAGGCGGCAAAGATTTTGAAATTAGATGTTCGGGAAAATCTCGAATTACCGGACGGGCATATTTTCGTAACCGATGTCGAAAGAACAAAAATGGTCAGAGTTTTGCGCCGTTTGAAGCCAAAAGTTATTCTAACGCATCAAATTGATGACCCGCATCCCGACCATAATCACATCGCGCATCTCGTCCGCGAAGCGGCGCGGCTTTCTTCGATGCAGAAATATGACGGCGATTTCGGGCAAGAGCGCGTAAAAGTCCCGATGGTCGCGCATAATATCTTTTCGCAGAGAGTCGTGCCGTCGTTTATCGTTGATATTTCGGGCTTTATGGAAGAAAAAACGGCTGCGATTCGCGCACACGCTTCGCAATTTTATGACCCGCACTCGAATGAGCCGGAAACTCGTCTGACGAGCAAAAGTTTTATCGTCGAATTAGAAAATCGTTCGCGTTATTTCGGAAGTCTGATCGGAGTCGAAGCGGGTGAACCGTTTTTCGTGCGCGAGGCTTTGAACATCGAAGACCCGATTGATTTATTAACTCGTCCGATGAATCTTTATTCTTGAATAGTTGATAATGAATAGTTGATAACTGATAGTGGAAAAATTCTTCAATTATCAGCTATCCATTATTATGATACTTTTCATTTTGAATCTGCGCGTATATAATTGCCGGACAATTTTTCGGCAATTTAACTAATTTTATTTTCAAGGAGATTTTTCAACAATGGACGCAGTTTCCCCGGAATTAGAACAAACGCCGCAGATGCCGCCGCAAGCGGTGATTATGCAGATGGCAATGGGCTTTATCGTGTCGCAGGCTTTGGCGGTTGCGGCACGTTTGCGGATTGCTGATTTCTTAAAAGACGGCGCGAAAACCGCCGATGAATTAGCCGCCTTGACCGCGGCGCATTCGCCGTCGCTTTATCGTCTGCTTCGCGCACTGGCAAGCGTCGGCGTTTTGCGGAAAGACGGCGAAAATTTTTCAAACACCGCGCTCGGCGACGTTTTGCGATCAGATCATCCGCAATCAATGCGAGCCGCGCTCAATATGATGGGCGACCCCGAACATTGGAATTCGCACGGCAATATGATGCAAAGCGTCCGCACGGGCGAAATCGCTTTTGATTATACATTCGGAATGCCGGTTTTTCCGTATTTCGCACAAAATCCGAACGCCGCCAAAGTTTTCGATGAATCAATGACGAGTTTCAGCGCGGCAGTCGCCGAAGCGGTTTCGTCCGCGTATGATTTTTCAAACGCTAAAACAATCGCCGACATCGCGGGCGGACACGGAATTCTTCTTGCCAAGGTTTTGCAGAAAAATCCGAATGCGAAAGGCGTTTTGTTTGAACAGCCGCAAGTTCTCGAAGGAAATATTCTTGCCAAAGAAGGCGTTGCCGACCGAACCGAAACGGTCAGCGGCGATTTTTTCGCAGAAATTCCCGTCGTTGCCGACATTTATTTGATGAAATTCATCATTCACGATTGGAACGACGAACAATCAATCGAGATTTTAAGCAATCTTGCTAAATCTGCACCGAAAGGCTCAAAACTTTTATTGGTCGAAACCGTCGTCGAAGAAGACGACAACACGCCTTCTTTGAGCAAGATTATGGATTTGAATATGCTCGTGATGACCGGCGGACGCGAACGCACCGCAACGGAATACGCCGCGCTGTTCGAGAAAACAGGCTTTGAATTCGTCAAGGTTTATCCGACCGCGCCTTTGCAGATTGTCGAAGCGGTCAAAGTGAAAAAGTGAAAAAGTGAAAAAGTGAAAAAGTTGGTTCGGATTTCAGGGTTTTCCTATAAAAACTTCATTATTTTCAATGTTTTTAGAATTTAATAAATTGCCTCCAACTTTAGTTGGAGGTTAAATGATGTTGACTTACGGCTTTAGCCGAATTTCTGAAAAAATAGATATTCCTTAGTGCTTTAGCTTAATTTGGCTAAAGCACTAAGGAATATTGATAAAATTTAAGAATTCGGCTAAAGCCTGTTTTCTATTGATTTACGTTCCTCCAACTAAAGTTGGAGGCAATTTATTTTTATAGGAAAGCACTGGTTCGGATTTACCAAGCCGACTTTTTCACTTTTGCACATTTTCACTTTTTCACTTTTAACTTTTTTGTCACAAAAATCCGCGTGTTGGTGTTTTCATCACAGAAGACACATTCTGCAACAAAATAATTTATAAACTTCGGAGGGATTTTCGTGATGTTAAATTCAAATAAAATACGTTTCTGCTTTTACGGCTTCTTATTACTTGCCTTTGTTCTCGGCGGCGTGGACGTTTCGGCGCAGGAAAAAGAAAAGGAAAAATACAAAAATAAAACTTACAGCAAAGAGTTTTGCTCGAACAACTGGTCAAACGGCGACAAGGTTTCAAATAGCGAGGTTCGCGAAACGACCGTTTCGGGCGGAAGTCTGACGGTTGACGGCAAACGTAACGGCGGAATTAAAGTGAAAGGCGAAAACCGCTCGGACATTTTGATCCGCGCCTGTGTGCAAACCTGGGGAGCGACGGCGGAAGAAGCCGCGCAATTAGCGAAAAGCATCCGCGTTGAAACCGGCGGAACGGTTCGCGCCGAAGGCGTTTCGGAAGAAACCGGCTGGTCGGTTTCCTATCAGATTCTCGTTCCGCGCAATACGAATCTTAAATTAACGACGATGAACGGCGGCATCGCGATCTCGGACGTTGAAGGCACGATGGAATTCGACGCGAAAAACGGCGGCATTCATCTGAGCAATCTCGCGGGCGATGTCAAAGGCAGAACGACCAACGGCGGTCTGCACATCGAATTAACGGGAAATACGTGGAAAGGCAGCGGTCTCGATGTCGAAACGACCAACGGCGGCGTGCATCTTTCGATGGCGGAAACCTACGCGGCGCGTTTTGAAACCCGCACCGTCAACGGCGGATTCAAAAGCGATCTGCCTGCGCTCGCGGTCGAAAAAGAGAAAGACGAAAACGGCTACCGCAAACAAGGCGTGAACATCAGCCGCGATCTGAACGGCGGCGGCGCACTCGTTCGAGTCGTGACGACCAACGGCGGCGTGAAGATCGGTTCGAACTAAATTTTAATAAAACAAACCTCTTTATCCCGCAAAAAGAGCAAGGCGAAGCAAAATTCAGCCTTGCTCTTTTTATCGTTTGATTTGCCACACTAATCTGCCTTAGATTATTTAAAACTTGCCAGAAAAACATAAATCATTTAACTTTGAGGCAACAATTTAAAAGTTAAATTTCCTATGAGCGAACAAACATTTTTCACGGCGCATACAACCATCAAACAATTAGTCGAAGACTTTGCCGCTAACGAACCGACTTTTCTCGAAGCAAAATATTCCGAAGCACAGGCGCGGCTCGATTTTATTGATAAGTTTTGGATGGCACTCGGTTGGGATGTAAACCACGAGCGCGAAAAGAATCCTTACCGTCAAGAGGTCAAAGTCGAACGCGGCGTGGCGGTCAGCAATCGTTTGAAAAAGGCGGATTACGCTTTTTTTGCCGCGCCGAATTTCCGCGACGTAAAGTTTTACGTCGAAGCGAAAAAACCGAGCAGAAATCTCGATAACGCCGACGATTATTTTCAAACAATCCGTTACGGCTGGTCGAGCAACACGCCGCTTGCGGTTCTTACGGATTTTGAGCAATTCCGCGTGGTTGACTGCCGTTACAAACCGAACATCAAGACGGCGGAAAACTTCGCGCTCAAAAAATTCAGTTACAGAGAATATGCGGACGAAGAAAAATTCCGTGAGGTTTATTATCTTTTCTCGCGGGAAGCCGTCATTAGCGGATCGCTCGAAGAATATGCGAACAGCTTACCGAAACGAGGGAAAGGCGCGAAGCAAGGCAGACTTTTCCCTGTTGGAATACAAAAATCGGTTGACGAATCTTTTCTTGATGATTTGGATAATTACCGCGAGGAGCTTGCTCGTTCGTTCAAAAATAAAAACGCCGAACTCGACGGCGAGGATTTGACCGAAGCCGTGACGCGCACACTTGACCGCCTGGTTTTCATAAGGTTTCTGGAAGACAAATTGATCGAGCCGGAAACGATGATGGACAAATTCGATTCGTGGTCTGATTTCGTCCGCGCTTCCGCGCGTCTGAACAGCTTTTACAACGGCATCATTTTCAAACAGCATTTTATTGATTCGCCCGACTTCAAACCCGACGAACAGGTTTTCACGGACATTTGCGGCGAGCTTTCGGATAAATATACGTCGTATTATCTGGGCGATATTCCCGTTCATATCTTAGGCAGTGTTTACGAACGCTTTCTCGGAAAGGTCATTGTCGCCACCGACAAACGCGCAAAGGTTGAAGAAAAGCCCGAAGTCCGCAAAGCGGGCGGCGTTTATTACACGCCCGAATATATCGTGCGCTACATCGTCGAAAACACAATCGGCAAACTGATCGAAGACAAAACGCCCGAAGAAATCAGCGAGATGCGATTTGCCGATATTGCTTGCGGTTCGGGTTCGTTTCTGCTCGGCGTTTATGATTATCTGCTTCGTTACCACACGACTTATTACAATTCTCCGGGCAAGAAAGGCGAAGCGCGAGCGGCGGGCTGTATCGAAAGCGGCGACGGCAGTTTTATGCTTTCCATCGCGCAAAGGCGCGAGATTTTGCGGAATAATATTTACGGCGTTGACGTTGACGCGCAGGCGGTCGAGGTCGCACAGCTTTCGCTTGCCTTAAAACTGCTCGAAGACGCGACGACCGCAACGGCGCGCGCCTTTCAGCCGAAACTCGGCGAAAAGATTCTGCCCGATATGACGCGCAATATCGTCTGCGGCAACTCCTTGATTGACCACGACATTCTCGACGGACAGCTTTTCGAGCGCAACGAGGAACGCAAGCTCAATCCGATGAGCTACGAAGACAAGTTTCCCGAAATAATGCGGCGCGGCGGCTTTGACGCGATTGTCGGCAATCCGCCTTATATAAGGATTCAAGGATTTCCGCGCAATCAGCTTGATTATTTTGCGACAAGATACAAATCTGCAACAGGGAATTATGATATATACATAAACTTTGTAGAACGATCATTTAATTTGCTTAAGTCAGATGGAAAAATCGGCTTGATACTTCCTAATAAGTTTTTAAAGACGGATTATGGTTTCGGATTGCGAAATTTTATTTCAAGTAAAAAGGCTTTAGAAAAAATAATTGATTTTGGAGCTACACAAGTTTTCCAAGCTACTACTTATACTTGTTTACTTTTTTTAACAAGCAACCCGACAGATACCTTTATTTATGGATTAGCTGAAGCAAATCAAGACTCATTATTAAAAGCAAGTCTAGATTCACTAAGAACTGAAATTCTGGATTCAAATTCTTGGTTATTTATGAACGAGGCGAACCAGACTTTACTTTTGAAGCTAAAACAGAAAACAAGTAGATTGCTCGACTTACCAGCAGAAATGAGTAGGGGAAGCAGTTCGGGCAACGATGAAATATTTGTTATTGAATCAGACAGTAATCAAGTTGAAGAAGAAATATTATACACTCCTATTTTTGCATCAGACTTCACAAGATATTTGTTTCAGCCGTTGAATAGATGGAAAATCATATTTCCTTATCGAATCGAAAATGGAACGAGTGAACTCTATAATGAGCAAGAATTGGAACAAAAATTTCCGAAAGCATACAAATACTTAAGTTCAAATCGTTCGACACTGGAACAAAGAAAACAATACTCAAAATGGTACGGATATAGCGCACCGCGAAGTTTAGCATTACATTCTTCTGCTCAAATTATTGTTCCTTTACTTGCTGATAAAGGTATATTCGCATTTATCCCAGAGCAAGTAAGAAATCAAATTTGTCCGATGGCAAGTGGTGGATTCACAATTACAATATCTGAGAAGTGTCCTTTAAAAGAAACCTACATTCTTGGGTTATTAAACTCTAAACTTCTATTTTGGCTATTAAAACAAACGAGTAATGTTTTTCGAGGTGGTTGGATTACTTGCACGAAACAATATTTCGGAGAATTACCAATCCGCAACATCAATTTCGACGATGCCGCCGAAAAAGTGGCGCACGATAAAATGGTTTCGCTGGTCGAACAGATGCTCGATGCGAAGAAACACAGCCAGGCGGCGCGGACTGATAAAGACAAAACTTTTTATCAGGACAGGTGCAATGCGCTCGACCGTCAGATTGATAGATTGGTTTATGAACTTTACGCGCTCACGCCCGAAGAAGTCGAAATTGTCGAGGGTAAGGCGTGATATAATCTGTTTTAGAAGGAGAGTTTTAGAATGACAACCGTAGAAATCGAGAGTATCAAACGGCAGAGCCGAAAACTTTTACCGAATCAAAAAATCGAGCTAATCAAGTTTTTGGCGGAAAGTCTCGCGCCCGATGAAAGCGGACACGAGCCGCAATATTTGGTTTACGGGAAATATCGGAATGCGGATCGCCCGCCGTCAACCGAAGATGATTTCAAAATTGCCGAATGGCATCCGAACAAGGCAGAACTCGATGGCGACTAAATTTATTGTTGACACGCACGCTCTGGTCTGGCATCTCGAAGGCAAACCGACGCTCGGCACACGAGCTAAAGCCGTTATTGATTCACCGCAAAGTCAATTGGTTTTGCCGATAATTGCTTTGGCTGAAGCCGCGTTTATCGTTGAGAAAGGAAGGACAAGTATTCCAAATGTCGCCGACTTGCTAAGTGATGTCATTAACGACCCGCGTATCGAAGTTTATCCGCTCACTTTTGAAATTCTGCAAGTAAGTCTCAGCTTAACGGCAATTCCCGAAATGCACGACCGTTTGATTGTCGCCACCGGAATCTACCTTCAAAACTTAGGTGAAACGGTTGAAATTATTACAAAAGATAATGAGATTATTCTGGTTGCGCTGTTACCTGTTGTTTGGGCATAAGTTTAGCCGGATGTAAAACTAACCGGAAAACCGGAAGCGGAGCGATCTGATAAAGACAAAACTTTTTTCAGAACAGGTGCAATGCGCTCGACCGTCAGATTGATAGATTGGTTTATAAACTTTACGCGCTCACGGCAGACGAAATAAAAATTGTCGAAAATAATTGAAATTTAAAAAAGTTCTTGCTTTATAACACGAAATATATTAAATTTCCGTCTGTCGAAAACGCAACGTTTTTTTGAAGCGGGAATTGCTGAAAAAATCAGAGAGAAAGGGCATTGTTTCATATCGGACTTGGAATCCCTGCATGAGTTTTCTCTTTGCTTGTTTCTCCTGAACTCATTGGCTTTTTATTTGAGCGGTAATTCTTTAAGATGGAAAACCGAAAACGGATAATACGCAATTTTCTCTCCGGCATTCATCTTCCATTGCAGAAAAAAAGCGGGGCGAACTCTCCGAAAAGTCCGTCCCGCTTTTTTAATTCCCCGCTTTCAAATTAACTGTTTAAGAAGCACTCAGTAAATTATTGATAAGCGTTAAAGATTCACTCGAAATCGCGCCTTTGTAATTGGCAATCTGCACGGTGATTCTTTCCGCCGCGACAATTTTCATCAGCTGCGCGCGCGGAATTTTGTAGATCAGCATTTCCTGAAAAACCGTGCCGTTCGTGCGGAAATAACGTTTCGCCTTGCCCAAAGCAAATTTTTGCGCGTCAGCCGTGATCGTCAGATTGTTTGATTTCGCAAACCTGTATTCCTTTGACGTGGCGATAAAACCGACCACATAAACGCTGTCTTCGATATTCGTCTTATCGCCTTTGTAAAGATAAAAAAGACGGCTCTCGACCTTTTGCAGAAAACCGGCATTCGGAAAATCCAGATAAATGCTCGGTGTTGAAATATGCCCGATTCTCATCGCCGGATTATAACCCGCCCGCAAACCGCCTAAGCCCAAAGGCTGGTCGTATTGATTCGCGCCGCCGACATCCGCCCACATTTCAGTTTGCGGCGCGACCTGCCGCCGCTGAACGACCTTTTTATTCCGGCTCTGCATTTCCCGCACAAAAGCGGCACTCTTCGCGGCTTCCTCTTCCTTTTGTCTTTGCAAAGCCGCTTGCTCGGCGCGAAATTCCCACGACGGTTTCAGATTTTCAATGCTCCAAACGCCGCGTTTTTCCACTTTTGCCTGCGTTTCGTTGTCTTGATAAAGCAAACTTTCCGATTCGTCCTGCCCGCTTTTTTCGGGAATCGAATACCACGCCGCGCCGTCGCGCAGCATCTGCTGGCTGACATCAACGCCTTTTATCATAAGCTGTCCGACGGTTCTGTCCTTCATCACGATGCGCGGCAGAAATTCGACTTGCTTTTCGAGAACCAGTTTTTGCAGATGTTCTTTAACGGTTTGATAGAGCGGCTGTTCGGGTTCGGGAATCTCGATATACTGCAAAACAGCCGTGATCTGCCGGTTTCCAAATTGAATGACGCAGGTTTTCCCGTCCACGACTTCGACAACCCGACCGCCGAATTTGCGCTGCGGGTAAGCGGTAATCGCCGTCAGAACAAGAACGATGACGATCAAAACTAACGGTTTCAGATTTTCTTTAAAATTTTGTTTCATTAGCGTGTTTCCAGATCGTATTCGCGCAGACGGCGGTAAAGCGTCGAAGGCGAAATGCCGAGAAGCTCGGCAGTTTTGCCGCGATGCCAGCCCGTCTTTTCGAGCGCGTTGATGATTTGCTGGCGTTCAATGTCACGCAGAGCGGTCGGCGACGAAGCGTTTTGAAATGAACTGACCGCCGGATCGCTCGGTTCGTTATAACTGACGGAAACGCTCGGTTCGGTCATTTTATAGACGACTTCGGGCGGCAGTTCCTTGATCGTGATGCGACCGTTATCGCACAGCAGCGCGGCGCGTTCCAGACAATTTCTGAGTTGACGGACATTGCCCGACCAGTTGAACGAACAAAGCGCGTCAACCGCCTGCGGCGCGAGTTCGGGCGCGTTCGCGCCGGCGATCTTGTTTAAGAGGTGTTTGGCGAGCGGTTCGATGTCTTCGCGGCGTTCGCGAAGCGGCGGAATATTGATCTCGAAGCTGTTGACGCGGTAAAGCAGATCGGCGCGGAAAATTCCGTCGGCGACCGCGCGTTTCGTGCTGCGGTTGGTCGCCGCGACAAGGCGCACGTTTACCTCGACCTTTTTCACGCCGCCGACACGGAAAAACGAACGGGTTTCGAGCGCGCGCAGCAGTTTCGATTGAAGCTGCATCGGCATTTCCATAATTTCGTCAAGAAAAAGCGAACCGCTGTCGGCAATTTCGAAAAGCCCTAATTTTCGCCCGCGCGCACCCGAAAACGCGCCGGCTTCGTGTCCGAAAAGTTCTGATTCGAGCAGATTATCCTGCAAAGCCGCGCAGTTCAGATCAACGAAACTTTTATCGTGACGGCGGCTCAGACGATGAATCGCCTGCGCAATTAGTTCTTTTCCCGTGCCGGATTCGCCCGTTATCAAAACCGACGTGTCGGAAACCGCGACACGCTGAACGAGGCGTAAAACTTCCTTCATTTGCGGCGATTCGGCGATGATCTCGGGCATTCCCTGATTACTGCGCTCGATCTGCGCGCGCAGGCGTTGATTGTCTATTTTGAGCTTCTGTTTTTCAGCTGCCTGCTGAACGAGCGCGGCGAGTTCCGTGATGCGGTAAGGTTTCGTCAGGTAATCATATGCGCCGAGCTTCATTGCTTCGATTGCCGATTCGACCGTCGCCTGTCCGGTCAGCATAATGACTTCGGGCGGGTTCTGCGATCTTTCGCGCAAACGGCGTAACAGTCCGAGACCGTCGAGACGCGGCATATTTATATCGCACAAAACGACATCGAAATCCTCGTGCTCCAAAGATTCCCAAGCCGCTTCGCCGTCCGAAGCCGCTTCAACCTCGTGTCCCTGCCGGCTTAGTTCCTTTTGCACAACAAGCCGCAGATTGCTTTCATCATCAACTACTAAAAGTTTTGCCATAATTTTATATTTAAGTGGAGAGTCAAGAGTCGAGAGTCGAGAGTTCGGTTATGAATTTCTGAGATGTTTCATTAAACTCATCGTCATTTTTCCAACTTCGGCAAGTAAATCGTAAATTTGCCCGAAGTCATTTTTGTTCAAATATTCCAAATCAAGTGCGATATACAAATGCGATTGCGTTTCGGCTATCGAGCCGTGAGCAAAATTAAGAAAATTTGCAAATTCTTTGTCAGAATTTCTGCCTTGATCTTCGGCAATATTTGCCATAACCGAAACTGCCGCCCGGCGGATTTGGTCGCGCAATCCGAAATCTCTGGCAAATTTACCGTCGGTTGTAAGCTCATAAATTTTCTTCGTTGCTTTTCGAGCCTTCTGCCAAGCCATAATTTCTTCAAACTTCTTAAATCCAGCCATATTTTCTCCAATATATTTGAATTAACTCTCGACTCTTGACTCTCGACTACCACTGTTTCCGAATTGGAAGAAAAATCGTGAAGGTCGTCCCGACGCCGACGTTTGAACGAACTGCCAGCCGTCCGCCGTGTTCGGTGATAATGCCGTAACAGACTGCTAACCCGAGTCCCGTGCCTTTGCCGACTTCTTTGGTCGTAAAGAACGGCTCGAAAACCTTTGATAAATTTTCGGGTTCGATACCGACTCCCGAATCCTGAATTTCGATGGTTACGCGGTTATTTGCCGATTTAGCGCGGAAAGTGATTACTCCGCCATTTGGCATCGCGTCAATCGCGTTGGTCGCCAGCGCGATGATCGCCTGCTGAATCTGCCCGTGGTCGGCGTTGATCTGCGGCAGATTTTCGTCCAGCTCGAATTTTATCTTTATATCGCTGCCGCGTTTTTGATGGGCGATGAGATTTGCCGAAGATTTGATAAGGTCGGGAACGTCAATCATCAAACGATTGCTCGTCCGCACGCGGCTGAAATCGAGCAAGCCGTTGGTAATCGCCTTGCAGCGAAACGCTTCGCTCCGAATCAGACCGAGATATTCGTGCAAATCGTCAGCTTCGGGAGAATTTCCGAAAGCACCTTCTTCGACACGCGATTCGAGCGATTCGGCGCAGGCGGAAATCGTCGCCAGCGGATTATTTATTTCGTGAACAACGCCTGCCGCGAGCCGTCCGACCGCCGCCAGTTTTTCGGCGCGTCCGGCGGCGTGAATCGCCTCAACACGCATCGTCACGTCTTCGCCGACCGTAATAACGTGCGTTACTTCGCCCGTTTTTTCATCGCGCATCGGAATTTTGCTGACCATCCAATGCTGTGTTGCACCGCGCTGGTCAACCGTCTGTTGTTCGATGCGTTCGATATTTCCCGTCCGAAATGCGCGTTCAAATTCCTGTTTCAAACTCCCTTGCGGATATTTCGCAAAAACCTGAAAAACATTGCGCCCGATAACCGCCTCGCGCGGCATTCCCTGTGCGCCGATTTCCCTTTGACGATTCCACGTCACGATTTGATAAGCGCGGTCAATCACGTAAATCGAAACCGGCAGCGCGTCGAGAACCGATTCGGTAAATTTGCGGTGTTCTTCGCGCGCCTGATTGATCGAAACATTGATCGCGGATTCGTAATGCGCCGAAAGATTGATGCTCATTGCCGCCATCTGCGTCGCCGCGTCAATCAGGCGTTTCGCCGTTTCGGTGCAATTCTTTTTCGCCGCGAAACCGACGATAACCGCGCCTTTGATTTCGCCGTTGATGTGCAAAGGTGAAAGATATTCAAATTCGTGAGCGTCGTCTTTGAGAAAAAAATCCGCCTTGTTTTCGGTCCAAAATGAAATTTGCGGCGGCAGAATTTCGAGCCATTTTTCAAAGCGGCGGCGGTGCAGAATATTTTGTTTGGCTTCAGCATTTTCAAACGCGAAAGTTCCGCTCACCAAACCGATCTGTTCGAGTTCGACGACCACGACACAAACTCCGGCGCACGTTTCACGGCAAATCGCTTCCGCCACGCGCGAAGCGACTTTTTTCGGGTGAACCGTGACAAGCAAACTGCGTCCGAGTTCGGTGATGAATTTTAATTCTGCTGAAGCGTCCGATTCCTTCGTCGTCAGACAGAAGGATTTCGATGCTTTGTTTATCGGCTTTGGGGATAACATTTTCGATTTATTTAAAGTTCGACAAATTTTCCTGAGAAATTGTCATCAGAGAGGATTGTAGAGATTTTAGGCAGCGGCAAGTTGTTAAAAAACTCCCTACTAAATTAAAAAGGATTTTAAACATTTTGTCAATGGTTTTAACACTTCGCAAAAAACTAATATTTGACAGTTTTTCACGATAAAACGAAAATAGAAAAAGCGTTATGAAAAAGAATATTTTGGGGATAAAGAAATTTTTGTTGTGCTTTGCTTTGCTGTTGCCGCTTTTCCTTTTCAGTGCGCCTGAAACCCGTGCGCAGGAGATTGTTGACCGTACGGTCGCAACCGTTGACGACAGCGTCGGGCAGCCCGAACTGATTACTTATTCCGATCTGCTCTGGCAGCTTGCCCTGCAGTCGAGCGTTTCGATCACGCCGCCGAGTTCGGAAGATTTAAATCGCGCCTTACAGATTCTCATCAACCAGCGTTTGATCGCGCTCGAAGCCGAACGACTGCCGCGCGCCGAACCGACTGAAGCGGAAATTGCCGCCAAGATCAAAGACGTGCTGGCGGGTTTTTCGACGACCGCCGAATTTGAAAGAAGATTGCGGCAGGTCGGTTTTGATTCGGTCAAAGACGATAATTTCGTGCGGATGATGGCACAGCGCGTGAAGATCGAAAAATATCTCGATTTTCGTTTCCGTTCGTTCGTCGTCATCACGCCCGAAGCCGAAGCGAATTACTACCGCGACACCTTTGTTCCCGATTTTCGCCGTCGTTATCCCGGCGTTATTGTCCCGACGCTTGACGAAAGACGCGTTGAAATTAATCAAATTCTGACCGAAGAAAAAATCGCGCAGGACATCGAAACCTTTCTCGACGAATCGAAACGACGCGCCGAAATCGTTATTTTAAGCGACGTTTAGCTTTCGCTTTCCAGCAATTCTTTCGCCTTTAACAAATCCTGTCTGTGCTGTTCAGAAACCTTCGGGTAATGTAAATCCAGTGATTCGAGTTTTTGCGCGAGGATTTCCGAAACGGCGACGCGCGTGAACCATTTTTTGTCCGCCGGAACGACATACCACGGCGATTTTTCGGTCGAGGTCGCGCTGATCGCTTCTTCGTAAGCCTTCATATAATCGTCCCAGAACCCGCGTTCCCGAGCGTCCGAGGCGGAAAACTTCCAGTTTTTTTCGGGTTCTGCGATACGCGCCAGAAAACGCCGCTTTTGTTCTTCTTTGGAAACGTTGAGAAAGAATTTGAGAACGTGAATGCCGTTTTCCTCGAGATAATCTTCAAAACTGCGAATCTGCCCGAAACGCTTTTGCCAGATATTTTTATCGTTTTTAACAGCCGCGGGCAGCGGTTGCGACTGCAGAATTGCGGGATGCACACGAACGACGAGAACTTCTTCGTAATACGAGCGGTTAAAAATCCCGAGTCGTCCGCGTTCGGGCGTATTTTTCGCGCAGCGCCAGAGAAAATCGTGATCCAATTCTTCGTGCGACGGCTGTTTGAACGAAAAAACCTGACAGCCCTGCGGGTTCAAGCCCGACATCACGTTTTTAATCGCGCCGTCTTTGCCCGCCGCGTCCATCGCCTGAAAAATTATCAGTAAAGCGTGAACATTCTGCGCGTAGAGAATGTCCTGAAGTTCCGCCAGACGCTCGATATTTCTTTCCAAATCCCCAACGGCTTCGGCTTTATTTTTATAATCGCCCGTAAAATCGGTCTGGTGATTCTTAAGATCGAGTTTTTTTCCTTCGGCTATCCGAAATTTTTCGTAGTCCATTAAATTCTCCGTTTTTTGATAATTTTGACCTGTTTCCGGCGCAAATTCTGCGTTTATTGATGAGCGCGGATTTTTCACTTCTATTGAAACAAGCGTTATTCAATTGTAACCGATAATCAAAATTCAGCCTCTCCATTTGCCCTTTTTTAAGTTAAGCCTTTCAAAGCGTTTTGGGAAAACGCGCTTTGAATAAATTGTTCCGCGCGTTTTCACACGAAAATGTGCGGAACAATGATAAACCCCATCTAGACCGAAAACGTAATATCGGCTAAACTTTTCCGGAATCTTTGGAGAAAACACCGATGCCGCTTAAAAAAAATTACTTCCGAAACCTGTTTCTTTTTTGCTTGTTTTCCGTCATTTTTTCCGCCGGAGTCTTTTCGCAAACCAAGCTCGCGCCGCAAACGATCACGCTGAAAAACGGCAAATCATTCAGCCTGAATCTGCCCGCAGATTACGAAATAATTCCCGCCGCCGAAGGCTTGAAACGCGTCAGATTTTTCGCCAAAGCACCCGACGGACGAATTTTCGTGACCGATCTGCACGACCTGACCGACAACAAAAAAGGCGCGGTTTACATTCTCGAAGATTTCGACGCGCAAACCGGAAAATTCGGCAAAGTCGTTCCCTATCTGACGAATCTGAAAAACCCGAACAGCGTTCAGTTTTACACCGACGCGAACGGTCAGGACTGGATTTATCTCGCCGAAACCGACAAACTGACGCGCCGCAAATTTACGCAAGGCGAAACGAAAGCGGGCGATCTCAAACCGCAAACGCTTGCCGTTTTTCCCGATTACGGTTTGAGCTACAAATACGGCGGCTGGCATCTGACGCGCACGATCGCTTTTGCGCCGAACGGCAAACTTTACGTTTCGGTCGGCTCAAGCTGCAACGCCTGCGAGGAAAAAGAAAAAGTGCGTGCGGCGATTCTCGAAATGAATGCTGACGGCAGCGGTCAGCGGATTTTTGCGAAAGGATTAAGAAACGCGGTCGGGCTGAAATGGCTGGAAAACAATCTGTTTGCGACCAATCAAGGCGCAGACCATCTCGGACTAAATAAACCCGACGAAACATTTTATGCACTCAGAAACGGGGCGGATTACGGCTGGGCTTCGTGTTATCAATCGAACGGCAGAATTTTGCGCGACGCGCCGTATAAACGTTTGCGGTCGTGCGCAAACGTTCCGCGTTCCTACGCGTTTTTTCCGGCTCATTCGTCGGCACTCGGGTTTGATTATTTCGGTGCGGAAGTTGCCGACCCGTTCATCAAAGATTCGTTTCTCGTCGCGCTCCACGGCTCGACCAACAAGAATTTGGCTAAAGGCTACCGCATCGTGATCGTTCGCCAAGGCGAAAGGTTAAAAGACTTTATCAGCGGTTTTCTGCAAGGCAAAAGAGTTGTCGGGCGACCTTGCGACATTATGAAACTGGACGAAAGCTCGTTTCTTTTCACCGACGATCACAGCGGAATCGTCTATCTCGTGCGCCGTAAATCGTAAATCGTCTGCCGATTTGCTAGACTGATTTTTACGTTGAGAGTTACGGCTTCAGCCGTGAAAAGCGCGATCAGCATTCAACTTGCGTTAAATCCAACGGCTTTTCCGAATGCGAACGTAAATCACGCATAAATGCGTAACTCTGAATTTTGAAAGTATGAACATTGGAATCACGGTTTATCCAACTTACGGCGGGAGCGGAATTGTCGGCTCGGAACTCGGACGCGAACTTGGCGCTCGCGGTCATAACGTCCATTTTATCTCATCGGCATTGCCGACCCGGATGACGGAACTCAATGAGCGGGTGCATTTTCACGAAGTTGAAATGATGTCTTATCCGCTTTTTGAGCATCAGCCTTACGATTTGGCTTTGGCGACCAAAATGGCGACCGTGGCGCGGGCGGAAAAACTCGATTTACTGCACGTTCACTACGCGATTCCGCATTCGATTTCGGCAATTTTGGCGCGTGAGTCAATCAAACAAAAACGCTACGTTCCGGTGATTACGACTTTGCACGGAACTGATATAACGCTTGTCGGCGCAGACCGTTCATATCTGCCGATTACGCGCTACGGACTTCAGCAATCTGACGGCGTAACGGCAGTTTCAAAGTTTTTGAAACGCGCAACGATCGAAACTTTCGATTTTGACGAAATCGAAGTCATTCCGAATTTTATCTGCTCGTGTCATTACAAAAAATTGCCCGATTCGCCGCTGCGCGAAGAGCTTGCGCCGAATGATGAAAAATTGCTCGTCCACGTTTCAAATTTCCGCGCCGTCAAACGTCCGCTCGATTGCGTCGAGATTCTCGCCAAAGTCAAAGCCAAAGGCGGAAAAGCGCGTTTAATTATGGTCGGCGACGGACCCGAACGCTCGGCTTGTTACTATCGCGCCGAACAATTAGGTGTCAAAGATGAAACGGTTTTTGTCGGCAAACAGGCGAACATCGCCGATTATCTGGGTGTAGCGGACGTTTTCCTGCTGCCGTCCGAATTGGAATCTTTCGGACTCGCTGCGCTCGAAGCCGAAGCCTGTGAAGTTCCCGTGATTGCAACGCGCATCGGCGGAATTCCCGAAGTCGTCACCGACGGCGAAACCGGATTTCTAAGCGACATCGCCGACACGGAAAAAATGTCCGAAGACGTGATGAAACTTTTAAACGACGAAGAAATGCGATTGGAGTTCGGCAGAAAAGCCCGTGAATCCGCCGTTTCGCGTTACGGCTCGGAACTCATCATTCCGCAATACATCTCGTTTTACGAAAAAGTTCTGCAAACGACAAAATCAGCAGCGGCGTGATTTTTAGCCGCGGATGAACGCGAATTTCGCGGATTGATTGGATGTTTTTCAGATAAATCTAAAAATGCGCGAAAAAGTTTAGCGGCTGTTCTAAAATCCTAAAAATCAATTCGGTTTTAGCCGCGTTCATCCGCGTTCATCCGCGAATTTCCCCCGTTTGCTAAATTCAAGCCGTTTTCCTACCATTAAATCTTATGCTCAGACGCTATATGCACAAACGCGAACGGGAACACGCGATGCGTGATAACAACCGGATTGTGCGCGAATTCGGTTGGGGAATCGAGTTTGTCGGCGAAAACGCGAACGGCGCAAACCCGCACGAATTTTTCCGCGAATATTCCCGCCGGACGATCGCCGCGAGCGACGAATTTTTCTGCTCGCCCGAAATCTCGGATTATTCTTTGACTCAAGACTCCCGACTCTCGACTCTCGACTTAACGTGGACGAGCGGCATCCGCACTTTTTCACCGGAAAACAACACGGTTTACACGCAATTTTTCCCGTTTGAAGAAAACAAAAAATCGGCGGTCGTCGTGCTTCCGCACTGGAACGCGAAAGCGGGAACGTATTTCGATCTCTGCAAAATGTTCAATCGTTTCGGGATGTCCGCGCTGCGCGTGACCTTGCCGTATCACGAAAAACGGATGCCGCCCGAACTCGACCGCGCCGATTATCTGGTCGCGCCGAACGTCGGGCAAACTCTGCAATCGCTGCGGCAATCGGTCGTTGACACGCGTTCCGCCGTCAGATGGCTGAAAGAGCAGGGCTACGAAAAGATCGGGCTGGTCGGCACGAGCATCGGTTCGTGCGTCGGATTTTTCGCGTTCGTTCACGATTTGCAGATTAACGCCGGATGCTTCAATCACGTTTCGGGCTACGTCGCCGACGTTGTCTGGCAGGGTCTTTCGACCTATCACGTCAAAGAAGGTTTGCAGGACAACATCTCGCTCGAAGATTTGCGCGAATACTGGCTGCCGATCTCGCCGATGGCTTATATGGACAAGCTCGCGAAACTTCAGCCGCGCCCGCAACGTTATATTTACACGCTTTACGACCTGACTTTCCCGATAGATTTATCACGCGATATGATGCGCGCCCTGCGCGATCACGGCATCGAACACGACAAAACAAA
>JALHNX010000034.1 GCA_022843305.1 Pyrinomonadaceae bacterium
GCGAAATCGGCGGTATCGCGGTCGCGGTTCAGCAGGGGCGTTTTCATTTTTACGAAGGCTATGAAATGTCGCAGGTCATTTTTCCGATGCGCGTTTTCGGTCTTTTGGGAATTGAAAAGGTGATTTTGACGAATGCGGCGGGCAGTGTGCGGACGAGTATGAAGCCGGGAAATCTGATGCTGATCCGCGACCATATCAATTTGATGGGCGTTAATCCTCTGCGCGGCGCGAACGACGAGCGTTTCGGTCCGCGCTTTCCCGATATGACGCAGATTTACGATAAAGAATTGCAGGACATCGCCTACAACGAAGCCGAAGCGATTGCCAAAGAACGTTTTGAAAAGGGTTGGGAAGAAGAAACGCCGCATTTTATGTGGCGCGGCGTTTACTGCGCGCTTTCGGGTCCGACTTACGAAACGCCCGCCGAAATTCGGATGCTCCGGCTTTTAGGCGCGAACGCGGTCGGAATGTCAACCGTGCCGGAAGCCGTCGCGGCGCGGCATCAGGGAATGAAGGTTATGGGAATTTCCTGCATCACGAATCTCGCGGCGGGCATGAGCGACGGATTGATAAATCACGAAGAAGTGATGGAAACCGGCGCGCGTGTGGCGGAAATTTTCAAAGAATTGTTAAGACGCATAATACTCAGAATAAATTAATGATTATAGGAATTTGCGGGGGAACTGGCTCGGGGAAAACGACTTTGGCGCGGCGGATCATCGAATCGGTCGGGCGCGAAAAGGTGATTCTGGTCGAACAGGATTCGTATTATCGAAATCTGGCGGATATGCCGCTCGACGCACGGCATCAGGCGAATTTCGACCACGTTGACGCTTTCGACAACGGAATGCTCGTCAATCATCTGAAACGTTTGAAACAGGGGCAATCTATCGAAATGCCGGTTTACGATTACAAAAATCACGTCCGCAGTGAGGAAACAATTCATCTCGAACCGAAACCGGTGATCATTCTCGAAGGCATCCTGATTTTTGCCGAACCGCTGATTTTGGATTTATTGGATGTCCGCGTTTTTGTTGACACGCCCGACGACATCCGTTTTATTCGCCGCCTTGAGCGCGATATTATCGAGCGCGGGCGGACGGTTGATTCGGTCATCGCGCAGTATTTTGCGACCGTCCGACCGATGCACCAGGAATTTGTCGAACCGTCGAAACGCCACGCCGACATCATCATTCCCGAACGCGCGAACACCGACATCGGCATCGAATTTATTTGCAGTAAGATCCGCGAGGAAATCAGCGGCAACGGCAAGGTTGAAAAGGAAATATTTGTTTAAAGGTTCATTGCCCACGAAACACACGAAAGAAACGAAATATAAACAAGTAATTAAAACTTTTTTTTCGTTTCTTTCGTGTGTTTCGTGGGCAACAAGTTGATTTAATGGAAAATTTTGAAAAAGAATTGGTCGAAGCCGCCCGCGAAGTGCGTGAACGCGCGTTTGCACCTTACTCGAATTTTAAGGTTGGGGCGGCTTTGCGCACGAAAAGCGGGAAAATTTACACGGGCTGCAATGTCGAATCGGCAAGCTACGGGCTGACGGTCTGCGCCGAACGCGTCGCCATCTGGAAAGCCGTTTCGGAAGGCGAAACGGAATTTGTCGAGATCGCCGTCATCACCGGCACCGAAGAACTGACGCCGCCGTGCGGAGCGTGCCGCCAGATAATCTGGGAATTCTGCCACGACATTCCCGTTATTCTGGCAAACTTAAAAGACGACACGGAAATCGTCCAAATGAGCGAACTTCTGCCGCGCGCATTTGATACGAAGTTTTTGAAGTGATATGAAAAATTATGGCTATCCCTGATTATCAAACTATTATGCTTCCGTTATTGCGATTTGCAGAGGATAAACAAGAGCATACTTTGCGCGAAGCAACTGATATTTTGTCGGTTCAATTTAATCTTAGCCAAGAAGAAAGGGAACAGCTTTTGGCAAGCGGACGAAAACCGATATTTTATGATAGAGTCGGTTGGGCAAAAACATACTTGGGACAGGCTAAACTTTTAGAATCTCCAAAACGTAGGTTGTTTAGGATAACCAAGCGCGGAACTGATTTGCTTAAACAAAATCCACAAACAGTAAACGATAAAACTTTACAGCAATTTCCAGAGTTTAAAGAATTTGTAAGCCGAAAAAATAAGAAATCAGAAAAAATCGTTATTCAAAGTAATGAAGAAATATTAAATACTCCGGAAGAATCTTTAGAAACTGCTTATCAAACGATTCGCAACACTTTAGCAACCGAAATTTTAGACAAAGTTAAATCCTGTTCGCCGGCATTTTTTGAAAGATTGGTTGTCGAACTTCTTGTCGCAATGGGTTACGGCGGAACTTTGCAGGATGCGGGAAAAGCGGTCGGGAAAAGCGGCGACGGCGGAATTGACGGAATTATCAAAGAAGACCGTTTGGGTTTGGACGTGATTTATTTGCAGGCGAAGCGTTGGGAAGGAAATGTCAGCCGACCCGAAATTCAGAAGTTTGCGGGCGCATTGCTCGGCAATCAAGCGCGAAAAGGGGTTTTTATAACGACTTCGGATTTTACGAAAGAAGCCAAAGATTATGTGAAAACCATCAGCAGCAACATCATTTTGATAGACGGCGAAGAGCTTGCGGAATTGATGATTGATTACAATGTCGGCGTTTCCGTAGCGACAACTTACGAAATTAAAAAGATTGACTCGGATTATTTTTCGGAGGACTGAATCAGCCTTTTTCAGTCGGCAAAAATTCATCTGCCGACAAAGAAATATCGGGAAAAGCGACTAAATTGAACTGTTGTCCGGCGCGGTAAGTTTGTTTTGAACGAAATCCGTCCGCGCCTGGTTCGCGGTAATCTTCGAGAAGTTTTTCCGGCACGTTCAGGACGATATATTGACGAATTCCGGCGCGCGCGTAAGCCTCGCCTTTGGTGTTTCGGTCGTATCCTAACGTCGAGTCGGAAACTTCGACAATCAAATAAATTTCAGGCGGTTTCGGATGAGCATCAAAATATCTCTCAAACGGCGGTTCAACCAAAACTATATCAGGTTCAGGTTCTGAAAATTCATCTAACCAAATCGGATTTTGATTTCTGACACAAACCTTATCACCTAATTTTTGGATAAGTCGGGTTGCAATAATATCATTAAAAGTGGCATGGTTGGTTCCTTTTGGCATCTTTTCTACAATCGCTCCGTTTAACAGTTCAACTTGTTCATCTTCGTCAAAAACGCCGTTTTTTATCATCACGTCGTATTCTTCGACCGTGATCCGGCGAAGTTTGAGATTTTGACCGTTGAAATTGCCGATCAGGGGCGGTGTCGAAGCCGAAATTTCCGGTATGGTTGGCATAGTTTTTACCTCGTAAGAATTCTAAATCATTTTCCCTTTTTTGTGAATTATTTGCCTTTGCCGGTGGTTCTGTAGTAAATTCAGCTATGGAAAAGTTGAAAATTTATTTTATCGTTTTTATTTCATTTCTTTTAATCTTCCCGCAAACCCTTTTTGCCCAGAAAACTAAAACTTTGCCAAAGCCTATTCAATCAGCGGATTTGTTGATTGTCGGCGGCACGGTCGTGACGATGGATAAAGAGCGCCGCGTGATCGAGAACGGCGCGGTTTTCGTCAGCAAAGGCAAGATCGCCGCGGTTGGCACGACTGACGAGCTGACGAAAAAATATCCTGCCAAACAAACCATCAACGCGCAGGGCAAAGTTGTCATTCCGGGTTTGGTCAACACGCACACGCACGTTCCAATGACTCTTTTCCGCGGCATTGCCGACGATCTGGATTTGCAGGAATGGCTCACGAAATACATTTTTCCGGCGGAAGCGAAAAACGTGAACGAAGCGTTTGTCCGCGCCGGCACGCGTTTGGGTTTGGCAGAATTTATTCGCGGCGGCACGACGACCTTTTGCGATATGTATTATTTCGAGGACGCGATCGCCGACGAAACCGCGAAAGCCGGAGTTCGCGCCGTTCTGGGCGAAACGCTCATAGATTTTCCCGCGCCGGACAACAAAACATTTGACGAAGCTCTGGTTTACACGGAAAAATTCGTCAAAAAATGGCAGGGACATTCTTTGATAATTCCGGCGGTCGCGCCGCACGCGCCTTATACCGTTTCGGAAGAACATCTTCTGAAAACCCGCGCTTTGTCCGACCGGCTGAACGCGCCGCTCGTCATTCATCTCGCCGAAGCCGAAACCGAAACCGCTTTTATACAGCAGAAACACAAAGGAATGCGCCCGATCGAATACGTCGAGAAGATCGGTTTTCTGAGCGATAAAACGATTGCCGCGCACGTCGTTCAGGCAAACGAAGCGGAGCTCGAAATTTTGAAGCGGCGCGGTGTCGGCATCGCGCATAATCCGCAGTCGAATATGAAATTGGCGGCGGGCGTTGCGCCGGTTCCGATGATGCTCGCCAAAGATATGCGGCTCGGTTTGGGAACGGACGGCGCGGCTTCGAACAACGATCTGAGCCTCTGGGAAGAGATGGACACGGCGGCAAAACTTCACAAGGTTTTCTCGAAAGACCCGAAGGTCGTCTCTGCCGAACAGGCTTTTATGATGGCGACGATCGGCGGCGCGCGCGCACTTCATCTGGAAAATCTGATCGGCTCGCTCGAAGTCGGGAAACGCGCCGACATCGTGATCGTTGATTTCGATAACCTTAATCAAACGCCGTCTTACAACATTTATTCGAGTCTCGTTTACGCGACGAAATCCGGTAATGTGCGCCACGTCGTCATTGACGGACGGATTGTAATGCGCGACAAGCGTTTGCTCACGCTGGACGAAAATGGTATAAAGAAAGACGCAAACCTCTATCGTCAAAAAATCATCAATAGTTTGTCAAACAATTAGTTCAAGTTGAAAAGAGCTTGCTTTTTTGATTTTTTGGAGTTTGTTTGGAAAGTTAGACGGGTCGCACAAGTGAGCCTTCATAGGTATGTAGTTCGCTTGACCTTTACGGAAAATTTAAGTCATAAATTAGGAGGACTGAAGATGCCGCTAAATGTCAGAAGGTTGTTCGCTTCATTATTTTTAGTAGTATTTAGCTTTATCATTATCAACGCGCAGCAGACCGCCCCGACTTCGGGCGACGTTATGCGCGGAAGAATCTCGAAGGCGAAAGCCTTTATCGCGGTCAAAAATTACAACGCCGCGATCTTCGAACTCGAAAACATTCGCCGCGAAACGAACGATCAAACCGTTCACGGAGTTTTGAACGTGCTTTTGATGAATTGTTATCTCGAACAGGGAGATTACAAACGCGCACAGGATTTTCTCGCCACGCTTTTCAACGACATCAAGTTAAACAAACCGAACGCCGCGACGAATTATTACTCGGCGGCGGGACAGATCATCAAAGGCGCGCGCAATCAATCGGAACGTTACAAGGCATTGGGTTTAATGGTTTCCGACCGCAATCTGCCGACGGAAGCCGCGACCGATCTCGAAAAAATGCGCGAAACGCTTGAAAAGGTCGCCGAGCAGTCGAAGACTTTGGGCAAAGACGCGAAGCAGACATCGAACGCTTCGATGCTTTTGGAAGAAACTTCGAGCGCGCGAAGCCTTTTGGCGCGCGACGATTACGACGCGAAACGCTGGAAAGATCAAGTTGCCGATTCGCGCGAAATGCTTGTCAATTCGCGCAGCACGGTTTTGAACGCGACCAACGAAGTGATGCCCGAAACGACGACCGTTTCAAACACGACGGTGGCTTCAAATATGCCGACCAACACTTTGCCGATTCCGACCAATACGAAACCGGAAGAAACCGTCACCACTTTTCAGCCCGTCAAGGAAACGAAAACCAACCCTGATTTAACGGCAAAGAACGACAAACCGGTTATCAACGAACCCGTCAGGGAAACTCCGAAACCGGCAGAAGAAGTAAAGAAAACCGAAGAAACGACGAAGACCGTCCCCGACAGCACGGTTGCCGCTAATCAAAACCAGCCGAAACGCGAACGGCTCGTTAATAATAAACCAGACGAAAACAAAGAAGCTAAAAAAGAAGAAACGCCCGTTAAAACCGAAACGGTGGACGTAAATTCGCCGCTTAATGTCGGTTCGCTGCTTGAATTTGCGGTGCTGAAATCGAATCCGGTCTATCCGCCGACGGCGCGGACTCTGCGGCAGACGGGCATTGTGCGCGTCGAAGTCATCGTGGACGAAGAAGGCAAAGTTACCGAAGTGCAGAAACTTTCGGGACCGGCACTGCTGCAAACGGCGGCGCGGGATGCAGTGCGAAAATGGAAGTTCAAGCCCTTCACGCGCGACGGTCAGCCGGTTAAGGCGACGGGTTTTTTGAGCTTCAACTTTAATTTGTAAACGGCAAGCGAACAATTTTATGAACTCCGGGCAGGCACTTTGATAAAAAGCGTCTGCCCTTTGTTTTTGCCCGCGATGCAGCCGTCCGCGTGTCTGGCGCAACCAAGTTTAAAGAATAGAACACGGTCAAATCAATTTTCGCGACAGCACCCCAAAAATTCCTCTCCTTTTTAAGGAGAGGAATTTTGATTACTTTTATCAAATAAATTCGGTAAGATTGAATAAATATGAAAATATTCGCAATCCTGTTTTTCTTGATGCTTATGATGACGGAAACGATTTTTGCACAAACGCCGCCGCCGGTTGAACCGGGCGTTTCGCAAGCACTGGCAAAATGGCGCGCGGTACATTATTCGGATGTTCGATATAAATTGAACATCACGCTCGAAAAACAAGCACCGCTGATGCGCGGAGAAATCGAGATTCGTGTGAAATTGACCGAAGAAGGCGCGAAAAACGATCTGATCCTCGATTGGCGGACGACGCAGTTTGCGAATGATAAAGACAAGCCTTTCGCCAATCTCGTCGCGGTCAACGACGCGACTGGAGCGCAACCGACTGGAGCGCAAGCGGCTCGCTTGCCTGAGCGCGAAGCGCGAACAAAAACGCCGCAATATCAATTAACGTCGAATGATACCGAAGCGTCTTGGCGAACGCTTCGCGTCCGTGCAAGCGAGCCGCTTGCGCTCCAGTCGAACGAGCATTTAATTATTCCCTCAAAGTATCTGAAAACAGGCGAGAACGTCATCAAAATCGAATTCGCGTCGCCGATCAAAACGTCGGGCGCGGCGATCACGCGCTATGTTGATAAGGAAGACGGCGCGGAATACGTCTATTCGCTCTTTGTCCCGTCGGACGCAAGCACGGCGTTTCCCGTCTTCGACCAGCCGGATTTGAAGGCGCGGTTTACTCTTTCGTTGGGCGTTGAAAATGTTTGGAGAGCCGTTTCAAATACCAAAATCGTTTCAAGGACTAATCTTGATTGTCGGAAAGGCAATTTTTGCGGAACGATACATAATTTTGAGGAAACCAAACCGATAAGCACCTACGTTTTCGCGTTTGCGGCGGGCGAATTCGTCAAAGTGTCAGAACCGCCTGCGGTAGCGGGTGGGTCAACGACACAGCAGGAAACATCGGCGGTGAAAGAAAATGAAACGCGAAACCCGCCCGCTACCGCAGGCGGTTCTGACATTTATGTCCGCAAATCGCAGGCGGAAAAATTCAAAGCGCATTCCAAAGAAGTTTTTCGATTAAACCGCGAAGGCATTAAATTTCTCGAAAGCTATTTCGATTACAAATTCCCGTTTCCGAAATACGATCTCGTGCTGATTCCCGAATTTCCGTTCGGCGGCATGGAACACGCCGGCGCGACTTTTTTGCGCGAGGCTTCGATAATTTTTCCGTCCGAGCCGACCAAGAACGATTTTATTTCGCGCGCCAATCTGATCTTTCACGAAGCCGCGCATCAATGGTTCGGCGACACGGTGACGATGAAATGGTTCGACGATCTCTGGCTCAAGGAAGGTTTCGCCGAGTTTATGGCGTATAAAACGCTCGAAAAGGTGATGCCCGAATACAACGCGTGGAAAGCCTTCTACGAGCGCAACAAACCGCTCGCTTATCTGACCGATTCAACCAAAGGCACAACGCCGATCTATCAGGAAATCCCGAATCTCTCGGCGGCAAAATCCGCCTACGGCAACATCGTCTATCGCAAAGCGCCCGCGTTTTTAAAGCAAGCTGAGTTTTATCTGGGCGAAAAAGAATTTCAAACCGCCGTCCGCGCCTTTTTGAAGAAACATGAATTCGCCAACGCCGAATGGACGGATTTGGTGAAGGAATTTGAAACGGCGAGCAAACAGGATTTGAGGGAATGGGCAAATGTTTGGGTAAAGCAACGAGGAATGCCGATAATTACCTTTGATGGGAAAAGTTTTTTACAAAAAAGCTCACTTGGTGATAATGCAGTCTGGCAACAAAAGATACTAATTCAAACCCGCAGAAAAAGTAAAACGAAGATATTTGAAGACTATTATGAAATTGATCCGCTAATCTTGTTGCAACAATCTCAACCGTTTCAAAGTGGTAAAATAGAACTGTTTGACGCTGCTTTTATTTTACCAAACTACGGTGATTACGGTTATGGCATCTTTCTGCTCGACGCGAAAAGCCGCGATTACGTTTTGAAAAATATCCAGACGGAAAAGGACGATTTTCTGCGCTCGATGATGTGGGGAACTTTGTGGGATTCGGTGCGCGAGGCGGAACTCGACCCGAAGCTTTACGTCGAACTCGCCATCAAAAACATCAATATCGAACAGGACGAAAGCACGATTCAGGCGATCTTAAGCCGTGTCGGTACGGCGCTGAATTACTATATCGAGCCGGCGTCGTCTTTGTCAGTACCATCTGCGTTAGCGGATGGGTCGAGCCGCACTCAATCGTCAACATTGCGCAGGAAAAACCCGCCCGCTACCGCAGGCGGTACTGACTTGGTTGCACGGCTCGAAGCGGTTTTAACGGAACGCATCGCCAACGCTAAAACGCCCGGACAGCGCATCACGTTTTACCGCGCTTATCTAAACTTAGCGTCGAGCGCGGCGGCGCAGAAGAATCTCAAGGACATTCTCGCCGGACGCTCAAAGCTCGCCGTTTTTCAGCTCCGCACGAAAGACAAATTCGACATCGTCACGCGCCTTTTGATTCTCGGCGACAAAGACGCGCCGAATTTACTGGCAAATCTCGAAAAAGCGGAAACCTCGGACGACGCGAAACGCTACGCTTACGCCGCCCGCGCCGGCATCGGCACAACCGAAAGCAAGGCGAAATATTTCCGCGATTTTATGACCGACAAAAATATCTCGGAAAGCTGGATCGAAGCCGCGTTCGTGCCGTTCAATTCCGCGCGTCATTCCGATCTGACATTGCCTTATCTCGAAACCGCGCTCGCCGAACTGCCGAACCTCAAACGCACGCGCAAGATATTTTTCGTCAACGGCTGGCTCGGCGCGTTTATCGGCGGACAAAAAAGCGAAGCGGCTTTGGCGACGGTCAACAAATTTCTGGCGGATAATCCGAATCTCGATAAGGATTTAAGATTAAAGATTCTGGAAAATTCGGACAATCTGGAACGCGCCGTGAAGATTCGCGGGAAATACGGGAAATAGATTTTTTTATGTTGAATCACCGAAATCTTTAAATTGCCACGCCGCTTTAGCGCGTGGTCAATATAGTCAAGAATCTTAAGATTTTCAAAATCTCTTACGCTAAAGCGGCGTAGCAATTTATTTTAGGCAGAAATATTGATAAATGCTCAAACTCAAATTCGATTCGGGAACATTAATACTCGAAGGCGCGGACGAAAGCTCGATTGTGCCGAAAGCCTTCGTTTGGGACACGCGCACGAGAAATTTTCGCGCTCCGGCGTATCTTTACCGCGATGTCATCAAAGAATTTATCCGCACGAAAACGCCTTACGAGGACGAAGCGAAAAATTACGCCGTCTTTGATTTCAAGCAAAAATACCACGTCGAACCGCGCCATTATCAAACCGATTCGATTGAAAAATGGCGCGAAAACGAACGCTGCGGCGTGATCGTTCTGCCGACCGGCGCGGGCAAAACGCACGTTGCGACAATGGCAATCGAGATATGCAAACGGCAGACTCTGGTTGTCGTGCCGACGCTCGATCTGATGAATCAATGGTATGACTTGCTCATTTCGACCTTTAACGCCGAAATCGGTTTAATCGGTGGCGGTTTTTACGAAATCGGCGCGATCACCGTCACGACCTATGCTTCGGCTTTTCGGCATCAGGAACGCATCGGAAATCAATTCGGCTTAATAATTTTCGACGAAGCGCATCATCTTCCCGGCGAAGGTTACAAATACGCGGCGGAATTTGCGATCGCGCCGTTTCGTCTGGGCTTGACGGCAACGCCCGAACGCACCGACGGCGGCGAAGAATTTTTAGAAAACCTGATCGGAAAATTCGTCTTTCGCCTCGAAGCGCAGGAACTCGCGGGCGAATTTCTGGCGGATTACACGATCGAGCGCATCGAGGTCGATCTGTCCGACGAAGAGCGTGAATCATATCAAAAAGAAAGACAAATTTACACCGATTTTCGCCGCGCTAAAAATCTTCCTTACGGGCAGGAAGGCTGGCGAATGTTTCTCATTTACAGCGCGAAATCCGAGGACGGTCGCCGCGCGATGAAAGCCTATCGCAATTACAAAAAAATCGCGCTCGGCACGGAATCAAAAATCCACGTTCTGCAGGATTTGCTGATTCGCCATAAACACGACAAAGTTCTGATCTTCACCGCCGAAAACGAGATGGTTTACCGCATCTCGAACGATTACCTGATTCCCGCGATCACGCACGAAACCAATGTCAAGGAACGCAAATTCTGGCTCGACGCTTTCAACAACGGCGACGTTTTGGCTCTGGCAACTTCGAAAGTTTTGAACGAAGGCGTCAATATTCCCGACGCGAGCGTCGCGATAATTCTTTCGGGTTCGGGATCGAGCCGCGAACATATTCAGCGGCTCGGCAGAATCTTGCGCAAGAAGGGCGATAAACAAGCCGTTTTGTATGAAGTCGTGACGCGCGACACGACAGAAGAATACACTTCGCAAAAACGCTCGGACGCGCGGCAGTTTCACGACGCAAAATTTAACCGCGAAACACGCTAAACATACGAAATATTTTTAGCTTATTTCGTGTATTTCGCGGTTTATAAAAATTTTCCCGCCGTTTCGATTAGCAAAAGCGGTTCGATTTTGGTTTTGTATAAAATCACGTTCGGGCTTTCCGCCAAAAATTCTTCGCGGCTGCCGCGCAGTTCGTTTGAAGCGGCGATGATGAATTTCGTGTAATTTGCCGAAGCGAATTCTTCGAGGCGTTTCTGCAAACTTTTAGGTGTCCAAAAACCTAAAATGTCGAGATAAATTTTCTCTTTTTTCGGCGAAATCAAAACCAGATCAGGCACGAAAGCGGTTTTGCCCAAATCAATCACTTCGCGGTTTTGCGTTAATTGCCAATCGGTTGAGAACTTTTCCCAGTTTTTTTGAAGTCGCTGAATATCGGGATTTTGGTATGGCGTTTCGTCAAAGCGGTTTGAAACGATTTCGGTTTGTTCGCCCGAAAGTTCAAAGAAAAGATTTTTGCCTTTTTTCTGCGCGATCTCGGCGCGAAATTTCCAGTTTTTACACAGAAGAAGCGCGGGCAGAAAAACCGCCATCTGAATCCCGTATTTCTGCGAACGGTGAAAAAGCGAAGCCGCGCCCGTCAGCGTAATTTCGTAGCCGTTCGCGGCGTTTCCGATAACCGAATGAATCAGACCGAAATGTTTTATCCAGCCGAAGATCGCGCGGTAATTGTTTAAATCAGACGGCGCGACGCGGATTTTCATTTCGAGAGAGCGGTAAAGAAGCGCCTGCGCCTGCGCGAGATTGTAAAGGTCGAGCAGATCTTCGGGCGTGATCGGATCGAAGGAAATGAGATGCTGCTGTGCGGGCAGATCGGCGTAAAGATTCGCCATTATCGCGTTTTTCTCGCTTTGAAATTCTTCCGCAACGCGTTCCAAAACTTTATCTTTTTGCTCTGAATCAGGAAAGACCGGATGCGATTTTCGCGCTTCGAGAAAAACTTTTTGACGAATCTCGACAGGTTCGGCAGGCGCGTTCGTTTCAAATTTACATCTGTCAGTTAATAATTTAATCAACCCGCGCATTATTTTGTAATCCGTTCCGGTGCCGATAAATTCTTCGAGTTCGCGCTCAATCGCACCGCGGGTTTCGCCCGTGAACGCCTCGAAAATCTCGATCAAATTCGCCGCATCGCGCAGATAGCCGGGATTGTCGGTTGCAATCAGATAAGGAAAAATTTTGTCGCCGCGCCGAAAGCTGACGGCTAAATCGGATGTCAGCATTTGTTATACTTTTATTTTCGTTCAACGGCTAACTTTCAGCAACCTGCGGAAATAATCAGTATAGTGAGCGGTAGCGAGTCTGTTTCATATTCAAAATTTTCGGTTAACGAACGTGTTCGCTACCGCTCACTATACTGATTATCTTTTTTCATTATGAATATTCTGGTTTTAAACTGCGGCAGTTCGTCGCTCAAATTTCAACTGATTGCGACCGATCTCGAACGCATCGAGCAGAACGCCGACCAAAGATTGGCGCACGGGATGATCGAACGCATCGGCGGCGCGGCGATCCTGAATTTTGCGGTCGAAGGCAAAACGGCGGAAAAAAGCGCTGCGCCGATCCGCGATATTCCGTCGGCTCTCGAGGCGGTAATCCGTTGGATTTCGGCGCAGTCTATCGAAGGCGTAAATAATCTGGGCGATATTGACGCGGTCGGGCATCGCGTCGTTCACGGCGGCGAATATTTTTCGCAGTCGGTTTTGATTAACGACGAGGTTTTACGCGCCATCGAAGACTGCATCGAACTTGCGCCGCTGCATAATCCGGCGAACATCAAAGGGATTCAGGCGGTTAAAGAAATTTTCGGCAAGGCAATTCCGCAAGCGGCGGTTTTCGACACGGCGTTTCATCAAACCCTGCCCGAAAAAGCGTTTCTTTACGCGATTCCTTATCAGCTTTACCGGCGGCATAAAATCCGCCGCTACGGTTTTCACGGAACTTCGCACCGTTATATCGCTTACCGCTACCGCACGACAAATCATATTCCGCGCGAGCGCGTTAATGTAATTACTTTGCATCTCGGCAACGGCTGTTCAATCGCCGCGATCAAGAACGGCAATTCGATTGATACTTCGATGGGTTTAACGCCGCTCGAAGGGCTGGTGATGGGAACGCGTTCGGGCGATCTGGACGCGGCGATCCTCGAACTTGTCGGCGCGAAGGAAGGTTTGACGATTCACGAAACCGTGATGCTGCTCAATAAACAATCGGGACTTCTCGGAATTTCGGGTTTGACCAACGATATGCGCGAGCTGCTCGCCGAAGCGGAAGAATCCGACGACCGCCGCGCTAAATTAGCAATCGAAATTTTCTGTTACCGCGTCGGCAAATACATCGGCGCTTATTTAGCCGCGATGAACGGCACGGACACGATAATTTTCGGCGGCGGCATCGGCGAAAATTCGGCGAAAATTCGTTCGCTGATTTGCGAAAACTTAAAATGGTTCGGCATCGCGCTCGATGAAACAGAAAATTCCGCGCACGTCGGCGGACGCGAAGGCACGATCAGCACCGAAGATTCGCGCACGAAAGTCTGCGTTATTCCGACGAACGAGGAGCTTTTGATCGCTCGCGACACCGTCCGGCTGATTCACGGCAAAATCTGAAATTGCAGATTTAAATAAATCAACCCGCGTAAAATCTCAGCGTTCGGAATATGCCAATTCGTCCAATTCGCCGCGGCAGCCGTCGCAGACAAAAGGGTTGTCGAAACCTTCGCGGAATGCATGGCTGACCTTTTCAAAAGTTATTTCGTCAACAAAGAAAACTTCTCCGCACATATCGCAAAACACTTCAAACTGAGTTTTTTCGGTCGGATACTCCGAAACCTGCATTATGGATTCCGTCCGGTCTGCATCAAATTCTTCTCTTAATCTCACCATAAACGCCTCCCGATTTCTTAAAATTGATGACAAAGCTATGCCGTTTGAACTTCGGCGCGTTCAAAACTCAAAAGCGTTTTTGTGCCGTCCGCCGAGACGAATTCGACCGCGCGTTCGAGATTATCACTTCCGCTGAGCGTCATAATCGTGTTGACGTTCAAAATCGTGTGCGTCAGGTAATCAATCTCTTTTGCCGATATACCGCCAAGCAAAATCTCGACACGCGGCGCGTTTTCCCCCGCCAACTCAACATAAATTCCCGCTAAAGGCAATTTTTTTACCTGTTCCAGCGCGCCCAGTTCGCCGAAGGTTTCAAGTTTTACGGGACGCTTAAAGTTTTTTACCGAAAAGTCTTTGAAATAATTTGTCCAATTTGTTACTTCGATCGTGTCCGACATATTTTTTCTCCTTATAATAAATTAAAATTTTTGCCTTTTACTTTTCGGAATCCGACCGCGCTACGAGAACCGAACACGGCGCGTGATGCACAATCGCGTCCGAAACCGAACCGAGCGTCAAACGTCCCCAAAATCCGCGCCCGTGCGAACCGACGACGATCAAATCGGCGTTCCAATCCCTGGCTTCGTCAACAATAACCCGCGCCGGCGCGCCTAATCTGACTTCGGTTTCGATACTGGAAATTGACTCGGGAAACATTTTTTTGATTTGCTCGACGGAATCATTCGCAAAGGTTTCGCATTGTTTTCGCGCCAAATCCATCATTTCCTGATAATACTGCGCCGAAATCGCAAACGGTTCGGCTGCCATCGGTGCCATCTGTTCGTAAACCGAAATGATTTTTATCTGCGGGTTTTCAAACAGATTCAGCATTCGGGAGCATTTTTCAACCGCCGCGCGGCTGAATTCCGAACCGTCTGTTGCTATTAAGATTTTCATAAATTCGTCCTCCTCATCGGATATGGATTGATTAGTGCAAAAGCCGTTCCCGACACAAAACGGCGGTTTGCACAGTTAATACAACAAAATAATTATCGGAATTGGGAAAAATTTCGCGGTCGGTGCGTAGATTTACTTAGCTGTCCGAATCGTCGTATCTTGTCTAAAGGTCGGGAGAAAAATTATAAATCGGAAATTTCCGATAAATTTATGAATGATTGGGCAGAAAATGATTTGAACGAATTTTTGTTTCGCACGGGTTTGTTAAAGCGCGGCGAAAAAGCCGTTTGGACACCGCTTGCGGGCGGCGTTTCGAGCGACATCTGGCGAGTGGATTTGCCGGATAAAACGATCTGCGTCAAACGTGCGCTGGCGCATCTCAAAGTCAAAGCCGATTGGCAAGTGCCGACCGAGAGAAACATTTACGAATGGGAATGGTTCAGGTTTGTTCACAAAAACTTCCCCGGAATCGTGCCGCTTCCGGTCGCGCACGACCGCGAAATGCAAATGCTGGCGATGGAATTTCTCGCGCCCGAAGATTTCAAGGTTTGGAAAACCGCCTTGTTAGAAGGCGAAACCGATGCCGGCTTTGCCGCGAAAGTCGGCGGCTTGCTGGGAAAAATCCATGCAAAAAGCGCGTTCGATAAAGAAATTGCCGAAGCCTTTGCGACCGATAAACTTTTTTACGCTTTAAGAATCGAGCCTTACTTGCTGGCAACTGCCAAAAAACACGCTGAAGCCGCGCCAAACATAAGAGAGATTGCCGCGCGAACTTTGTCGGCAAAGATCGCGCTCGTTCACGGCGATGTCAGCCCGAAAAATATTCTGATCGGGCGCGAGAATCCGGTTTTCCTTGATGCCGAAACCGCCTGGTTCGGCGATCCGGCGTTCGATCCGGCGTTTTGTCTGAATCATTTTCTGCTCAAATCCGCACATCGCCCGCAGTTCGCCGAAGGTTATAAGAATTGCTTTGTGTCGTTTGCCGAAAGTTATTTAAGTCAGGTTGATTGGGAACGCCGCGAAGAGATCGAAGCCCGCACAGCGCGGCTTTTGCCGGTTTTGTATCTGGCGCGCGTGGACGGCAAATCGCCCGTCGAATACATTACGGATGAAAAAACCAAAAACAATATTCGTCAAACTGCATTACGCCTTATCTTAAACCCGAAATCCCGGTTGTCGGATTTTATTCAGGATTGTTTTTGAGTTCAAGCCATTTGGTTTTGAGCCGCGTGTAAATCTCGTAATACGGCGATTCCGGACTATCCGGTTTCGGCACGTTAAAAGGGGGATCGTGTTTTTGCGCTTCTTTTTCTTCGGCTTCCCATTTTTGCCAGAGATATTTGAGCAAGCTGAAGCAAGTCGTCGAGCGTCCGCAGGCGATCAGAATTTCGAATTGCTCTTCGTTCATCCAGAGCGTCGTCGGAACGGTTTCGGCTTTCGCCGAAATCTCTTTCATCTCCGGCGTCGGTCTCAGTTCCGGGTCGAGTTTCCATAACCACGTGCGGTCTTTGGTCGGGTTGAGCGAATAAATAAGATTGAACGAAACGAGCCGGGCGCGTGAATCGGGATTCATCAGGTTATTAAACTGCAATTGCCGGATGCGTTTCATAAAGACGTTCGAGGTCATCGCCAATACGGAACTGACACGCGATTTAATGATTTCGATCGCATCGGGCACCGCCATTTTTTTGAAGTAATGCCAGAGCCGGAATTTAGCACCCGAAATATTAAGCGTTTCAAACCGGCTAAACTGGCTGTAAGCCCAGATCAGCACGCCGATTAGAAGAAAGGCGGGCGCGATTGAAACGACGTAAGCAACAATGATCTGCCAGTCGGCAAAGCGGTTCGGCTCGTCTGCTTTGAAGAACGAATAGCCGATAATGCCGATGGCGGTCAGGCAGACGATCAGCAAAGCGACCGCGCACCAAAACAAGGTTTCGAGCGAAACCCAGCCGCGCCGCGGACTCGTGTCCGGCAGATTGAGAATGTCATCTTCGCGCGGGCTTGTGTCGGTCACCAGAAATAACCCGAAACTATTATTTCTGTCCGCCATGACGGCGTTTGAAATCCCCTGATTGTCGTAAATTCCGCCGTCCATCAGCGGCAGCGGAATACATTTTTCGCCAACATTGAAGCCGTTCGGGTAAACGGGCGGATCGGCAAACGGGTTTTCCACATCTTTTATCAATTTACCGCGAATTGCCGCAAGCGGACTTTGCCAGTAGAAATCGTCGGGAAAGCGGATCGGCTCGAACGCGCCCGGAAAACACGACGAAGCGGCGACGATGTCGGCAAGATGAATTTCTTCAGCAACGTCTTTCGGGACGGCGAAATTCTGATTGCCGATAAAAACCGTTTTGTCCCAACTGGCGCGAAAACGAAACGAATTGCCTTCGCGAAACTCGGTCGCGTTGAAAATTAACTCACGAAAACGCCCGTCTTTCTTGGCGATTTTCATCAGCTGCCGAAAGGTTCGTTCGCCCAAAAGAGAATCTGCGTAAGATTTTGCCGCCGAGCGAATCAGGCTGAGATCGGTCGAACCGGAAGGCGAAGGCGTCGTGTAAAGATCATCGAGGGCTTTATCAATCGCGTTCGTAGTTTTCAGATAATTGCTGAAATCTCTATAAAATTCGTCAAAGGTTTTCCCTTCGCTTTGCCACGTCGCGTAGAGCAAACCCGTAAAAGTTCCGCCCGAAACGGTGGACAAAAGTTTTACGTCATCAAGCAAATTCAATTCGTCGAGCATCGCAAGCGTTCCGAGCGCGTAAGTCGCAGCGCGGTAACCGCCGCCCGAAAGACACAAAGCAATATCTCCGAATGGTTTATTTGCGGCAGAGTCTGGGGACATATTTTTATCTCCTGAAAATTTTTGGGTTTAAGACGAAAACAACAGAACTTTACACCTTTTAAAGAGGATTTTCAATTATGCTCCGGTTTCATTTTATATCTTAAGATTTTTACTTTTCGCGTTTACCGGCAAAGCGTGAAATTAAAGACAATTCCGACCAATCAACAATCTTGACAGAAAAGTAAAGATTTGAGATTCTATTAACTAAAGTATTGAGAAATCTTTAACCCGGGTAAGAACAATGAAAATATCGGCACAGGAAGAATACGGGCTACGTTGTTTGGTGCAGCTGGCGACTTTGGCGGACGGCGAATCCTTAACTTTGCCGCAAATCGCTGACCGCGAGGGGATTTCCCCGGCGAACGCAGGAAAATTGATGTGGCTTTTGAACAAAGCCGGATTCGTGCAGGCGATTCGCGGCACGAAAGGCGGTTACAGTTTGGCGCGACCGGCGCAGGAAATTCACTTGAACGAAGTCATCAAGGTTTTGGATGCCGATGTTTTGAACAAGCATTGCGAAAGCTATACGGGCGTGCTTGATTCGTGCGTTCACAAAGGCGATTGCGGCATTCGTCCCGTGATTGTCGGCTTGCACGAGATCGTCGAAAACGCGCTTTCGCAGATCACGCTCGCGCAGCTCGTCGGTTCGGAAAGTTCGGTTGACGCGACGTTTCATCAGATTCAGGGAATTCACCGGACAATCGAACCGCAGAGAATATGAACATTTATCATTTACCGTTTATCGTTAATTTTTCTGGTAAATACGTAAATGGTAAATGATAAATGATAAATGGTAAATGAATAAAGATTATGTCAACAGCAGCAGAATTATTAACGAACAGGGAATATAAATACGGTTTTACGACCGACATCGAAACGGAAACGATTGCCAAAGGCTTGTCGGAAGATACGGTGCGTCTGATTTCATCAAAGAAAAACGAGCCGGAATGGCTTTTGGATTTTCGTCTGAAAGCGTATCGCCGCTGGCTGGAAATGACGCAGCCGGACAATTGGGCGAATTTTGATTATCCGAACATAGATTTTCAAAATATTTCGTATTATTCCGCGCCGAAACAAAAGGCAAAAAAACAGAGCTTGGATGAAGTTGATCCCGAACTTCTGCGGACTTTTGAAAAATTGGGAATTCCGCTGACCGAACAAAAAATGCTCGCAAATGTCGCGGTTGACGCGGTTTTCGATTCGGTTTCGGTGGCGACAACGTATAAGAAAAAACTGCTCGAAGCGGGCGTGATTTTTTGCTCATTTACCGAAGCAGTTGCCGATTATCCCGAACTGATTCAAAAATATCTCGGCTCGGTCGTGCCTGTTTCGGACAATTATTACGCAGCACTCAATTCGGCAGTTTTCTCGGATGGTTCATTCGTTTTCATTCCGAAAGGCGTGCGTTGTCCGATGGAACTTTCGACGTATTTTAGAATAAACACGCAGGAATCAGGACAATTTGAACGGACGTTAATTGTTGCCGAAGAAGGTGGTTACGTTGCATATAATGAAGGTTGCACCGCGCCGCAGTTTGATACGAATCAGCTTCACGCGGCGGTCGTCGAATTGGTTGCTTTGGACGATGCGGAAATTAAATATTCGACAGTTCAGAATTGGTATGCAGGCGACGAAAACGGGAAAGGCGGAATTTATAATTTTGTTACGAAACGCGGCGCGGCACGTGGCAGAAATTCAAAAATCTCTTGGACGCAGGTTGAAACCGGAAGCGCGATCACCTGGAAATATCCGTCGGTGATTTTGCAGGGCGACGGTTCCATCGGCGAATTTTATTCGGTCGCGCTGACCAACAATGCGCAGATCGCCGATACCGGAACGAAGATGATTCACATCGGCAAAAATACGAAATCCACGATTATTTCAAAGGGAATTTCTGCCGGGAAATCGAATAATTCGTATCGCGGTCTGGTCAAAATTATGCCGAAAGCGACCGGTGCGCGAAATTATACGCAGTGCGATTCGATGCTGATCGGCGACCGTTCGGAAGCAAACACTTTTCCCTACATCGAGGTGATGAACAACACGGCGCGTGTCGAACACGAAGCGACGACTTCAAAGATCAGCGAGGATCAGCTTTTTTATCTCCAACAACGCGGCATCTCGCAGGAAGACGCGGTTTCGCTCATCATCAACGGTTTCTGCAAAGAAGTTTTCCGCGAACTGCCGATGGAATATGCAGTCGAAGCGACGAAACTTTTGGGGTTGAAATTGGAAGGAAGCGTAGGTTAATTATGAGTAAATCAGTTTCAAAATTCTTATTTGTTTTAACTTTTATTTTTCTGTTTGGAATAAATAGTTTCGCTCAGTCTGAAAAGCAAAATAAACCAGAATTTTCTGTTTTTAATTTATTCGGAAATGGAAAACCAATTGTTTATGCAAAAGAAAATGATGGATTGCCAAACAAAATAAAAGCAAAAGGTGAAATCATTGAAGCAAGCGTTTCGGGAACTTATTGCGGAACAATAGCAGCTGGCGGAACACTAAAAATTAAACTTGCCGAGAAAATAAAAAATTACAACAACGACTATTTGTATGTGGTTGTTCTTTGTTTGGCGGGTGAAGAAAACGAAAATTTGGAAGGCAAAAACATAGAAATTGAAGTTAAAAAGATGACAGAGTTTCCTTATAAATTTGGAGTTTTATTATCAAATGGAATTGATTCAAGTGGAACTCCTTTTTATCTCTCAATAGCTGATGGAGTTGGCGGATTAATGAAGAAACTTGAAAAATCCACAAAATAAATCCATGAATTTAGCTTCAGCCAAAAAAGAAAGGATCATCAAGATTTGCGAGGTCTGTTAGAAGATAAAGAGGTTTTTATGACAATGAAAACATTAAATGATTCAGCCGTTTGGAAGGAATTTGAAACCGAGGCTAAAAAGCGTCGGCGCAATCCGGTTAAAATTTTGAGCGATTATATGAAGGAATGTCTCGAGATTTGGCAGCACGAACGGCTCGACGAAGAAATTCGTCAGGAAGCGCAAAAAAGCGGCTACACGGAAGACGATGCGGTTGAATTAGTCCGCCGATACCGGCGCGAGAAAAAAGAAAATGCCGCCGCGTAAAAAGCGAATCGCCGTCGTTTTGGATACGAACATTCTGATTGCTTTTTATCTGAGTCGGAATTCCAAATCGGCGGTTTCAAAAATAATTCGTTTGTGGCGTAATGAACGAAAATTGCAGCTGATTGTCAGCCGTGAAACGATTTCCGAATATCTCGAAATTCTTGAAAGAATCGGCATTAGTGAAAAAAGGATTGAAAAGTTAAACGAAATTTTGGAAACATACGGAACGGTTACAAAAGTTTCGCTCGGCAAAATTCCGACGGAAAGCCGCGACGCGGACGATAATTTAGTTTTGGCAACAGCGGTTTCGGGAAAAGCGAGTTTTTTGATAACCAATGATAAAGATTTGCTCGATATTTCGGACAGGGACAAAAAGAAATTTAAGTTTCGGATTGTTACGCCGTTTGAATTTTTAAGTTTGATTGAAGAATAGGAAATAAAATGAATTTAGCAACAGCCGAAAAAAGAAAAGATCGTCGAGATTGAAATTAAAAGGAATCGCTAGATAAATGATAATTGACAGCATCGGTTGGATCGGGGCATTGCTGATTTTGATTGGTTATGCGTTGATCTCGTTCAAGAAAATCGAAGGAAATTCGCTGAAATTTCAGTTGTTGAATATTTTCGGAAGCGTATTTCTGGCAATAAATACATATTATTACGGCGCGATTCCTTCGACTCTGGTCAATGTAATTTGGGCGATAATCGCCGTTGTTGCGATTTTTGCGATCGTTAAAAGTTATGGAAAAAATTCAACCCGCTGAAATGCCTGTGCCGAAAGGTCATTATTCGCCAGCCGTTGTGCATAACGGCTTGATTTTTGTGTCGGGGCAGCTGCCCATAAATCACGCAGACGGAAAGGCGGAAACAGGCGCGATTGAATTGCAGACCGAACTCGCTTTGCGGAATGTCGAAGCGGTTTTGCTTGCGGCTGGCAGCGATTTGAATCACGTTTTGCAGATGACGATTTACGTTTCGGAAATGGAACTCTGGGATAAAGTGAACGAAGTTTATGCGCGGATTTTGGGCGAACACAAACCGGCGCGGGCGATTGTTCCGGTGAAGGATTTGCATTTCGGCACGAAGATCGAAATTCAGGCGATTGCGGCGGTTATTGAGAATGATGAAGTTTGAATGATGAATTTGTTTTTATTCATCATTCATCGTTCCGCATTTAAATTTATGAATTTGACGATTTATCAGGTTGACGCATTTACGAAGGAAGTTTTTAAGGGAAATCCGGCGGCGGTTTGTCCGCTTGAAAGTTGGCTTCCCGACGAAACGATGCAACGCATCGCGCTTGAAAACAATTTGGCGGAAACGGCGTTTTTTGTTAAAACGGGCGACGTTTACGAGATTCGCTGGTTCACGCCGCTAATCGAGGTCAATCTTTGCGGGCACGCGACCTTAGCGAGCGCGTTCGTGATTTTTGAATGTTTGGGCGAAACGACAACGACGATCAAACTTCATTCGCATCGCAGCGGCGATCTGAGCGTCGAAAAGCAGGGGACGCGTCTGATTCTGGATTTCCCGAGTTACGGCTTGAACGAAATCGAAATTGACGCGCGGCTCGTCGAAGCCGTCGGCAAACGTCCGCTACAAACTTGGGAAACGCAAGGGAATATGGTCTTTATGCTGTTTGAAAAGGAAAGCGACATTGCGGGAATCGCGCCCGAAATGTCGGCGCTCGCGAAAATTCCGTTCGACGAAGTAATCGTTACAGCAAAAGGCGATTCGGCGGATTTTGTCTCAAGAATGTTCGCGCCGCGCATCGGCATTCCCGAAGACCCCGTAACCGGTGCGATTCATTGCAGTTTGATTCCGTTTTGGGCGGAACGGTTGGGCAAAACTGAACTTTTTGCCAGACAAATTTCGGCGCGCGGCGGCGAAATTTTTTGCGAATTAAAGAGCGACAGAGTAAAAATCGGCGGCAATGCGGTTTTGTATTTGAAGGGCGAAATTTATGTCTAAGATTTTGAAAATATTCGGATTAGCGGTTTGTGCGGCGACTTTGGTTTTTTGGTTTGTTCTGCCGACAACGAGCGACGCTTCCGACAAAGCGAAGAAAAAAGCGGTTGAAAGTTCGGACGCGCCGAAGGCGATCGGACCTTATTCGCAAGCCGTGGTCGCGGGTGATTTTGTTTTTCTCGCGGGACAAATCGGAATTGACCCGAAAACCGGAAATCTGGTCGAAGGCGGCATCGAAGCCGAAACCGAACAGGTTTTGAAAAATCTCGAAGCGGTTTTGAAAGCCTCGAAAAGCAATTTTGATAATGTATTGAAAACGACGATTTTTCTGGCGGACATCAACGATTTTGCGAAAGTCAATGAGATTTACGCCCAAAAATTCAAAGCCCCGTTTCCGGCACGTTCAACCGTGCAAGTCGCTCGTTTGCCGAGAGAAGCAAAAATTGAAATCGAAGTTACGGCATTGGTGAAAAAATGAAAATTGCGATTGTTATTTTTGATAAATTTACGGACATTGATTTGTTTTTGATGTGGGATTTGCTCAATCGCGTCCGCGTTGCCGATTGGGAAGTCAGGATTTTGGGCGAACGGGACGTGCATCTTTCGGCAACGAATATCGAGATCAAAACGCACGGGCGAATTGAAGAAGCAAACGACGCGGACGCGGTTTTGTTTGTCAGCGGACAAGGCACACGCGATCGAATCATTGATGAAAACTGGCTCGCAAAATTCAAATTAAACGCGGAAAAACAGTTTATCGGTTCGATTTGTTCGGGAAGTTTGATTCTGGCGCGGCTCGGACTTTTAGAAGGAAAAACCGCCACAACTTATCCGACATCCCGAAAGGTTTTGGAAAGTTTCGGCGTTGAAATTGTCGAAAAACCGTTCGTCGCGCACGGGCGCATTGCGACCGCCGGCGGTTGTCTCGCCCAGCAATATTTAATCGGTTGGGTGATCGAAAATTTGGCAGACGCGGATTGGAAAAATCTGGTTTTGAAATCAATTCAACCGGTCGGCGAAGGTTTATTTTTTGATGATGCGGAAGATTTAACGAAACTTTACGCGCCTTTAGCGAAAACAGTTTGAGATATGAAGCAGAAAACGCCACAAGAAAAAAAGACTTTGAGTTACGCTAAAGATAAGCGAAATGTTTATGGCGCAAATGATAAAGCATCTAGAAAAAGCATTCCGCTTCGCAAAGCATTACAAAATCGAGCTTACAGAAAAAATGTAAATCAGTTGTTCGATAAAGTGCCAAGCGAAATTAACTTAGAAGAAATTGATGTAATTGAAAGTGAAGTGCGAAGCATCAAAAAAGGAAACTGGAATAAATATCCTGATGCTCCACTTGGAAAAGTTGTTGAGGAAAAACTTGAAAATAGAAAAGCAAAAACCGGAAAAGGCAAGACGGCAAGAAAAAAGGAAAGAGAAATTGTTGAATCAATGAAAATTGAAACTTGTCAGGAAGCAGAAGACGTTTGGATTGCAGATATTATTGGATTCCGTAATTTAAGGGCAAAAGGCAGAACAGAAAAAGAAGCCATCGGAAAAGTCAAAACTTTAGCAAAAGTTGCGGCTCAAAATGCTTCGGGTTTAGATGTTCAGATTTTGATAGACGGAAAATTAATAAAACCAATTTTAGAGAAGGGTTAGAAAAATATAAAAATGTTATTAGAAATCAAAGATTTACACGCCGCGATTGACGGCAAAGAGATATTAAAAGGCTTGAATTTGCAGGTAAATAAAGGCGAAGTTCACGCGATAATGGGACCGAACGGTTCGGGAAAATCTACGCTGGCGAAAGTTTTGGCAGGACATCCTTCTTTTGAAGTAACAAAAGGCGAAGTCCTTTACGAAGGCAAAAATTTGCTTGAACTCGAACCTGACGAACGTGCGCGTGAGGGCATTTTTCTGGCGTTTCAATATCCGGTCGAAGTTCCGGGCGTTTCAAATTCGCAGTTTTTGCGCCTTGCTTACAACGAAAAGATGAAACATCTCGGCGAAGAAGAACTCGATCCGCTCGAATTTAACGATTATTTGACGGAAAAAGCGAAGATCGTCGAAATGGACAAAGCCTTTTTCAAGCGTTCGGTCAACGAAGGCTTTTCGGGCGGCGAAAAAAAGCGCAACGAAATTTTACAGATGGCGGTGCTTGATCCGAAGCTCGCCGTTTTGGATGAAACCGATTCGGGTTTGGATATTGACGCACTGCGAATCGTCGCCGAAGGTGTCAACAAATTGCGCGGCGCGGACAAAGCGATCATTCTCGTCACGCATTACCAGCGGCTTTTGAATTATATCGAGCCAGATTTCGTACACGTTCTCGCGGGCGGCAAGATCGTCAAGGAAGGCGGCAAGGAACTCGCGCTCGAACTCGAAGAAAAAGGCTACGATTGGGTCAAAGCGGCAGGAAATTAAACTGAATGGAAGAATTCTTACGAATAATTTTGCCCGTTTATCTGGTTGTTTATTTCGCCGTCGCGTTTGTCTGGCGGTCGGTCGTGGTTTACAAAACGACGGGAATAAATCCGTATGTTTTGGGCGGCAGCGATAATGCTTACGATTATATCGGCGTTATTTTTCGGCTGACGTTTCTGGCGGTCGTCGGCGTGATTATTCTGTTTTCCGGGTTTTCGTCCGTTTATGATTACGCCGCGCCGATTGTTTGGCTGGAGCGCGATTTTATTCGTTGGTTCGGGCTGGTTTTGCTCATCGCATCGCTCGTTTGGACGGCGACGGCGCAGTTTCAGATGGGCGCGTCGTGGCGCATCGGAATTGACAAAAAGAACCGCACGGAATTGGTTGAAAAAGGACTTTTCGGGGTTTCAAGAAATCCGATCTTTCTCGGAATGCGGTTTGCGCTCGCCGGATTTTTTCTGACGATTCCGAACGCGGTTACTTTATTGACGCTCGGTTTGGGCGACGTTTTAATGCAGATTCAGGTGCGGCTCGAAGAAGAACATTTACGGAATCTGCACGGCGAAAAATACGCGGAATTTTGTAAAAAAGTGCGCCGTTGGATTTAAGAAACATTTATATGACTTTAGCAGTGAAAGAAACAATTTATCAACAGGATTTTCAAGCGAAATTAGAAAACGCGAATCAGCCCGCATGGCTGAAAGATTTGCGCGAAAAGGCGTTTGCCTATTTTACGGAAAACGGTTTTCCGACACCGAAAAATGAAGAGTGGAAATATACGAATATCGCGGAGATTTCAAATTTCAAATTTCAGATTTCAAATTCAAAGGCGGAAAGCCAAACGGGCGAACTTTTAAAAGAGTTTAATTTTGAACGAAATGGTCTTACGGCTTTGCATCTGGCGTTTGCAGATTTCGTTCTGGTGACGATTCCGAAGGAAACTTCGGTCGAAAAGCCGTTTGAATTTAATTTCAAAGCCGCCGAAAACGAAGCGAATTTTCCGCACATTATTGTCGTTGCCGAAGCGGGAAGCAAGGCGACGATCATCGAGAATTACGAATCCGACGCAAAAAGTTTTACGAATTCGGCGATTCAGATTTTTGTTGAAGATAACGCGAACGTAACGCATTACCGGGTTCAAAAAGAATCAGCCGAAGCGTTTCATATCGGCACGACCGAAATTACTTTGAAGCGCGGCAGTTTTTATAATTCGACGAATATCAATCTCGGCGGCAGATTGTCGCGCCACGATATTCATCTGAAATTTACCGGCGAAGGCGGCGAAGCGTTTGTGGACGGGCTTTATATGCTTTCGGGCGCACAGCACGCCGACACGCATTCGACGATTGACCATACTGTTCCGAACTGCACGTCGCATCAAACTTACAAAGGCGTTTTGAACGACCGTTCGCGCGGAGTTTTCAACGGCAAGGTTTTTGTCCGCGAAAACGCCAGCGGCACGGACGCGCAACAATCGAACAAAAACCTGTTATTATCAAATGATGCGCGTGTTGACACCAAACCGCAACTCGAGATTTACAATGACGATGTCAAATGCGCGCACGGCGCAACGGTCGGGCAATTGGAAGAGGAAGAATTGTTTTATTTGCTGAGTCGCGGGTTGAACGAATCGTTGGCGCGAAATCTTTTGACATACGGTTTTGCCGAGGAAATCGTCAACAAGATCGGAATAGAATCAATTAAAAAAGAGTTGGACGAAGCGGTTTTAAATCGTCTGCAAACCATTTTAGAGGCATAAAATTATGAGAGTTAGAACAAATTTAATCATCGAAGAAAGTTTACTGAAAAAAATTGACGCAATCGCCGGCGATAAAAACAAACGCGCCGCCGTCATCGAAACCGCTTTAACAGAATTCATCGCCCGCGAAGAAATCAAAGAAGCGAATAACCCGAAAACGGAAGTCGTCGGCGAACGAGCCGGTGCCGGAAATAGACGTGCCGGAGTTTAGCCAGCAGTTTTGACGTTAATAAAATTCGCGCGAATTTTCCCGTTTTGTTTTGTGCATTTTACAAATAATTATGGAAACAGCAAAAAAAATATCAGTTACGTTACCGCAGGATTTATTGAAAAGCGTTGATGAAATTGTTGGGAAAACCCGAAAGCGTTCAAAAATTATCGAAAAGGCTTTGCGCGAATATGTAGCTAAGGAAAATCGCAAAGAATTGAACCGGCGCGACATCGAAATTATCAACAAAAACGCGGATTTGATAAATAAACAAGCATTGGAAACTTTGGATTTCCAAGCAGATTCAATAAAGGATTTTTTGGAAAATGAAAACAGCAGTAAAAGAAATGAGCAGTTTTGATGTCAATAAAGTTCGCGCGGATTTTCCCGTTCTGTCGCAAGAGGTAAACGGCAAACCGCTGGTTTATCTGGATAACGCGGCTTCGTCGCAGGTTTCGAATCTGGTGATCGAGCGCGGTTCAAAATATCTCGCAGAAGAACATTCGAATATTCATCGCGGCGTTCATTATCTTTCGCAGCACGCGACGAGCGCGTATGAAGCGGCGCGGGAAAAGGTCAAACGCTTTATCAATGCGCGGGAAGCGAAAGAATGTATCTTCGTGCGCGGCTGCACCGAAGGCGTTAATCTCGTGGCTTATTCCTACGGGCGGAAATTCGTCGGCGCGGGCGACGAGATCATTCTTTCACAGATGGAGCATCACGCTAATATCATCCCGTGGCAGGTTCTGGCGGAAGAAAAAGGCGCGAAGATTCGCGTTATTCCGATGAACGAGCGCGGCGAATTAATAATCGAGGAATACGAAAATCTTCTGAACGAACGGACGAAGATCGTCGCAATTTCGCACGTTTCAAACTCTTTGGGAACGATCAATCCGGTCAAAGAAATGATTGCGACGGCGCATAAATTCGGCGTTCCCGTGCTGATTGACGGAGCGCAAGCCGTTCCGCATTTTCCGGTTGACGTGCAGGATTTGGACGCGGATTTTTATACTTTTTCGGGTCATAAAATGTTTGCGCCGACCGGCTCGGGCGTGCTTTACGGCAAACGCGAATGGTTAGACAAAATCCCGCCGTATCAAACCGGCGGCGGAATGATCCGCACCGTCAGTTTTGAAAAAACGACTTACGCGCCGATTCCCGAAAAATTCGAAGCCGGAACGCCCGCAATTGCCGCCAACATCGGACTCGGCGCGGCGATTGATTACTTAAATTCGATTGATTTTGAAGCCGCCGCCGCTTACGAACACGAACTGCTCGAATACGCGACCGAAAAACTTTCCGCTATCGAAGGCGTTCGCATTATCGGCACGGCGCGTGAAAAAGCGTCGGTGCTTTCATTTGCCATCGAAAACGTTCACCCGCACGACATCGGCACGATTCTCGACCAATCGGGCATCGCCATCCGTGCCGGACATCACTGCGCCCAGCCCGTCATGCAGTTTTTCAACGTGCCGGCGACCGCACGTGCGAGTTTCGCGTTTTACAACACGCGCGAGGAAGTCGAAAAATTGGCGGAAGCGGTGCAAAAGGTAATCGAGGTTTTTGCGTGATAATTTTATGGATGCTTCGGGAAACAACAAATCAAATGATTCAACAGAATGGAAAACGCCATTAGCATTGAAAGTTTGGTTTTATGAAGCAGAAATTTCAGAATCAATTTATAGATTTTGGTGTCGAATAACAGGTCATAAATTTGAAAGAAGAATAAAAGAAAGACAAAATTCTTGCCTTTTAGTAACTAAACGAGGTTTTCATTTATTTTCAAACTTGCTTTCTCGAAACATAGATATTGCGCCAAGGACATTGGAAGTTTATCAAATGAGTTGTCCCGAGAAAGTTCCATTCGGACTTGGGAAAACAGCGTATAATTATAGTTTTTTGAAGAATAGTAATTGTAACTATTGCGGAAGATGTTATGAAGTTCAAGAAGGCGACAAGAAAATTGTCGGAAAATTTTTAATAAATGGGAAAAGTTAATCTAGCCGAAAAATTTGCTTTGATTTCGGAGCATTGGCGACCGAAAGTGGTTGGCGAATTGAACGGTCAGGAAATTAAGCTCGTCAAATTTCAGGGCGAATTTCCGTGGCATCATCACGAAGCGGAAGACGAAATGTTTCTGGCGGTGAAGGGAAGTTTCTGCATTGAATTTCGTGATAAAACAGTTGAATTGGCGGAAGGCGAATTCGTCATCGTGCCGCGCGGTGTCGAGCATCGTCCGGTTGCTGATGAGGAAGTCGAAGTTTTGCTTTTCGAGCCGAAAAATGTTTTGAACACGGGCAATATTGAAGACGAGAAATTTACCGCGCCGGTCGGTGATAAGATTTAGAGAATTTCGGTTTTATTGAAAAGCGAATCAGCCGTTGAAAGCCGAAAGAGTTTAAACTTCTGATTTGCATTGATAATTAAAAAAATTGTTCGGGTAAATGATAAATCGCGCATTCCGTAGAAAAGATGCGCATTCCGAAGAAAAATCGGTCATTCCGATACACAAGCCGCTCATTCCAGAGAAAAATCGGTCATTCCGATACACGAGCGGCTCATTCCGCGTGAAAATTGCTCATTCTGAAGTGAAAGCCGCATATTCCGCGCGAAAATCGCTCATTCCGTAAATTTCTTGCGGTTGAGAAAAGAAAATCGTTTATTTGAACAAAATCTGGAATATTCAGAGCGAAAAACGTGCCGCTTGGCGATAAGATTTAACGGCAATCCAAAATCCGAAATCTAAGATCCAAAATCAAAATATGTCAGAATTAAGCGATTTATATCAGGAAGTTATTTTAGACCACAACAAAAATCCGCGAAATTTCCGCGAGATCGAAACGGCGACGCAGACGGCGGACGGCAATAATCCGCTCTGCGGCGACGCGCTTCGTGTCTATGTCGAGATGGAAGACGATTTGGTAAAAGATGTCGCCTTCAAAGGTTCGGGTTGCGCGATCAGCAAAGCGTCGGCTTCGATGATGACGCAGGTCGTCAAGGGCAAAACGCGCGAAGAGGCGGAAGTTTTATTCGATGAATTTCACAAAATGGTAACGGGCGAACTCGACGCGGAAGAGGACGAAAATCATCTTGGCAAGCTGAAAATTTTCGCCGGCGTGCTGGAATTTCCGGCGCGTGTCAAATGCGCGTCATTAAGCTGGCACACGCTTCACGCCGCGCTCAATGAAGAAGAAATCGTTTCGACGGAATAAACGATTTACCGCGCAAACGGCAAAAAAACATAATCGAAATTCTATTTAACGTGAATATTGGATAAGGAAATTGCCCGACGGAACGCCGTCATCGCGGGCGGCACAGCGTTTGAAAAACGCTCAAAATGTTTGGTTATCTGACAAGTTTTAAGAAAATCACGGCAAATTACACCGCTTTCAGCGGCGTGTGCCGTCAAGATGACGGCGTTCCGCTCTTATCCAATATTGACGTTATTTGTAAAATAGCGGACGGATGTGGCAAAATCCCGAAAATCCTGTAAGCTGAAACTGTTTCGCTAAGACAAATGCCAATCGCACAAAGAATTCAAAAAGGCTTTTTCGGGGCTGACCTGCCTTTTATCATCAAAATCGGAGTCGGAATTTTAGGGGTTTTACTGGTTTCGATTATTATTTCGCGGCTTGTCTATCCGTTCGACATCGGGCATCAGGAAGCCTTTAACTGGATGCCCGCGACGCATCTTCTCGAAGGAAAAAATCCTTATTCGTTCGCCTTTACGCCGCCCTTTAGTATGTCGCCTTACGGCATTGTCTATTATGCTTTGCTGGCGGTCGGCGTAAAGTTTTTCGGTCTTCAATTATGGTGGGGAAGATTCTTATCGGTTCTCGCGTTTGCCGTTTGTGTTTGGGCAGTCGTAAAAATCACGAAAAAACTGACAAATAGTAAAGAAGCGTGTTGGTCGGCGGGTTTGGTCGGTCTGGCTTTGTTTCCCGCGCAGATATGGCTCTCGCAGGTGCGTTCCGATTTTATCGCCCTCGCTTTCGGGTTCGCCGCAGTGTGTTTGGTTTTTACGATCAAAGAAGACGAGCGGATGAGTTTCGGTCGTCTGACGGCGGTGAGCTTATTGTGCGCCGCCGCTTTTTTTACCAAACACACGGTTTTATTGGCGGTCGGTATTATCGCGCTTCGTTTTTTGCAGTTAAATAAATGGCGCGAAATCTTCGCTTTCAGTTCCGCGTTTTTACTCTTAACGATTGGCGGAATGTTTTTGCTGAATCAAACTTCCGACGGCGGTTATCTGTGGCAGCATTTTACGCACGCGCAGAAACTTCCTTTCAGCTTCGACAAACTGGCGGAAGGAATTTTGCAAATGATAACCGCGCCGACGACCATCGTTTTCGGCATTTTTCTGTTGATCTTCGCTTATAAAAAACGCGAATTGCTTGATCGAAAAGACCGCGACGAGCTGATAAATCTGTTAAGATCGCCGAAATTTCTGATTCTGTTCTATCTTTTTCTGTCGTTTACGGCGGCTTCCGTTTCGGGCGGCAGAGTCGGCGCAAATATCAATTATTATCTTGAAAGTTCTTTTATCATTGCGATAATCTGCGGTTTGATCTACGAGGATTTCAGGCAAAAAGCGTCGCTGAAATTGGCTTCGGCGATGATTGTTTTATTTATTCTCGGCGGAGTTTTTCAGATGGTACGAATCGGGCGCGGCGAATATTTTCGCTGGCAGGCGCGGTCATATTATCAGGAAATATCGGACACGGCGGCAAAATACGCACCGCCGGGAAGCGTCTGTTTCAGCGTTTACGTGGAATTGGTCGCGCACAGCGGCTGCGCGTTTTATTTTGACGATTACGGCGAATACACGACCGGCTGGACACCGGAACTGACGGCTGTTTTTGAAAGAGAAGTAAGAACCGGAAAATTTGCGCTGATTATCTGGAGCAGCGACCGCTTTCAGGAAAAATTTCCTAATTACGAATTGCTGCCGATGTCGCAGAATATACCGGAAAGATTTTTCCCCGTGTATCTTTATGTGCGGAAAACCGAAGCCGCTCGATAATTTTTATGTCAAATAACTTGCGTCCGGGCATCAGCGTTTTTTTTCCGGCTTACAACGACGCGCATTCAATCGGCAAGCTGGTCGAAGACGCATTGAAAATATTGCCGGATTTAACCGACACTTACGAGGTGATCGTCGTCAATGACGGAAGCGCCGACGAAACGCAGAATGTTCTCGACGAATTAACATCGAAACATCAGGCGTTGCGCATTGTTCGTCACGAAACCAACAAAGGTTACGGCGGCGCACTGCAGAGCGGTTTTCGGGCGGCGGTTAATGATCTGGTTTTTTACACCGACGGCGACGGGCAATATGACGTGCGCGAATTGGTGAAACTGCTTCCGCTTTTAGGCGAAAACGTTGATGTCGTCAACGGTTACAAACTCGAACGCACCGATAAAATGAACCGCAAAATCGTCGGCGGTTTTTACAATCGTTTGGCGCATTTTATGTTTTCTTTGCCGATTCGGGACGTTGACTGCGATTTTCGCTTGATTCGGCGGGAGATTTTAGGCAAAATAAGCCTACATTCTACAAGCGGCAGCATTTGTGTCGAACTCGTTTACAAACTCCGCAAAGCCGGAGCGAACTTCGAGGAAATCGGTGTCAACCATTATGCGCGGCAACACGGAAAATCACAGTTTTTTACCGTCCGGCGCGTGTCAAAAACTTTGTTGGATTTTTTTCTCCTCTGGTTAAGACTTATCGTATTGAGAAAAAACTAGCCGAAATCCTTCGGGATCAAAGCTGATTTCAAGTATCCGGGGATTATTATGATTTTTGAAAAATACAAGGGACGTTCGATTTTAATTACAGGCGGGTTGGGTTTTATCGGCAGTAATCTCGCGCATCGTCTGTCAAAAATCGAAGACGTTGATATTTCCATCATCGATTCACTCGCCGAGGGACAGGGCGGCAATTTATACAACATCGAAAGCATTAAAGACCGCGTTAAATTAAACGTCGCGGATATGAGCGACAGTTGGGTTATCAATCATCTGGTCGGCGGGATGGATTATATTTTTAACCTCGCGGGCAGCGTCAGCCATATTGATTCGATGAAGATGCCGCACAATGACCTGCATTTCAACTGCGAAGCGCATCTTTCCCTGCTCGAAGCCTGCCGGATGTTTAACCCCGGCGCGAAAATCGTTTTTACAAGCACGCGGCAGGTTTACGGCAAACCGGCGTATTTGCCGCTCGACGAACATCACCGCATTCAGCCGACCGACATCAACGGCATTAATAAACACGCGGCGGAAATGTATCATTTATTGTATGAACGCGCTTACAGTCTGCGAACCGTCGTTTTGCGGCTGACCAACACATACGGCGAACGCCAGCAGTTGAATCATAACCGGCAGGGCTTTATTTCGTGGTTTGTCCGTCAGGCGATGGAAGGCGAAACAATCGAACTTTTCGGCGACGGACGGCAGCGCCGCGATCTGAATTATGTTGACGACGTTGTTGACGCATTGCTTTTAGCGGGCTTGAGCGAGGAAGCCGAAGGCGAAATTTTTAATCTCGGACATCCGCAACACGTCAGTCTCGCGGAAATCGCCAACGAGCTTATTGCGCTGACCGGACGCGGAACGGTTCTCGGCGTTCCTTTTCCGCCCGAGCGTCAATTGACCGATGTCGGCAACTGCTATTGTTCATCGAAAAAGATCGAACAGCTTCTCGGCTGGCAGCCGAAAACCGATTTGAAAGACGGTCTGAAACGGACGATCGAATTTTATCAACAAAACCGGGAGCATTACTGGAGTGCGAATGAAAATACCGTTTCTGAATCTTACACGGCACTCTCACAAATTGCTTAAGGAAACAACCCAAGCCGCGGCGCGTGTTATCGAGCGCGGAAATTTTATTCTCGGCGAAGAAGTCCGGGAATTTGAAAATGAATGGTCAAAGTATTGCGAAACCGTCGGCGCGGTCGGAGTTGCGAACGGCACGGACGCGATAACTCTGGCTTTGATCGCTTCGGGCGTTGGACAAGACGACGAAGTTATCACGACACCTTTAACCGCCGCTTATACTTCTCTCGCAATCGTCAATGCGGGCGCGAAACCCGTCTATGTTGACATTGACGAAAAAACCTTCAACTTAAATCCCGAAAAAATCGAACCAGCCGTTACGCCGCGCACCCGCGCCGTTGTTCCCGTTCATCTTTACGGACAGTCAGCCGATATGCGGGCGATTGCCGAAATTTCCGAATGTCATAAATTATTGGTCATCGAAGACGCGGCGCAGGCGCACGGCGCGCGTTTTGACGGAAAACCGTGCGGGTTTTCGAGCCTTGCCGCAACGCACAGCTTTTACCCGACAAAAAATCTCGGCGCGTTCGGCGACGGCGGCGCGATCGTTTCGAGCGACGAAGATTTTCTCAACAAAGCAAGCATTTTACGGCAGGGCGGACACGCGGACGCTTTTGAGTTGAATTTAATCGGCAGAAATTCACGGCTCGATGAAATGCAGGCAGCAATTTTGCGCGTCAAACTAAAATTCCTTGACGAATGGACGCGGCGGCGGCGCGAATTGGCGGAAATTTATTTTGAAAGATTAAAGAATTTTCCGCGTCTGCAAATGCCTTTTGTCCGCGAAAAATCGGTTTTTCATCTTTTCGTCATTCGTCATCCCGACCGCAACGGGCTGAAAAATCATCTTGCCGAAAAGGGCATCGAAACTCTCATTCATTACCCGTATCTTTTGCACGAACAGAAGATTTTTCGCGGCGACGGACAAAAATCTTTGCCCGTTGCCGAAAAAATTGTTAAGGAAATTTTATCTTTGCCGCTTTATCCCGAGCTGGAAACTGCGGAGATCGAAGCGGTTTGCGCGGCGATTGAAGAATTTGAAAACAAATGAATCAAGTGCCGGAAATGGATAAGAAAAACTACTGAAATCTAAAAAACATCAGTAGAGCGAGCGGTTGCGAGTCTGACTCACTAGCGATTGTCTATCAGTGAAGCAGACTCGCTACCGCGCTCGCTCTACCGATTGCCGACAGATTGAGATTCGTTTATTTCTGCCCGACTGCTTATCAATTATTTCAGTGGAAAGTTTTATCGTGAATCAACCTTTTCGCACGACGCAAACGGCTGACAAACCGAACGGCAGTTTTCGGTTTTGCCCTTTCAAAAAACGCGCTTCCAAAAACATCGCCCGCGTAAAAATCCGGTTTAACCATTCGAGCGACGGCGGAAACGGTTTAACGTCCGAACCCGATTCCGCGAGACCGATTTTTTTCAAAACCAACCGCCTGAAAACCGCCGCCGGAAACAACATCGTGTTGGCGTAGGTTTTTCTCAAAATCGTGAAACCCGCGTTTTCGAGCTTTTGCGATAATTCGGGCAGATTATAGCGGCGTTGCGTATTGACGGCAACATCGTGACCGCTGAACATCCATCGGTAAGCAGCGGCGCGGACAAACGCGATGCCGCCGGGTTTTAAAATGCGAAACATTTCCGCAATTGCCTGTTCGTCGGCTTTCTCGCCCGGAATCTGCACCAGCACATCAAAGCTCGTTATTAAATCAAAATACTCTTCGGGAAACGGCAAATCGGTCGCCGAAGCTTGAACCAGATGATTAGTCCCGCGCTCGCGGCAAAAATTCAGGGCGACCGCTTCGAGATCGAGACCTTTGATAGAATGCGCCGCGCCGTAACGCTTGAGCCATTCGAGATTCAAACCCGTGCCGCAGCCGATGTCCAGAATGCTCTCGAAATCTTTCGGGCAAAATTCGTCCAAAAGCGCGGCGGAAATCTCGCGCATTCCGGCAAACCACCACATTTTTTCTTCCGTGTAGTAAAGGTCTTCAAAATCTTTCGCCTGCATATTTTTTATATTGTGTGCGATAAGCCCGTAAGAAGCAAAACCGAAACCATCCGCCGTTAAAATTTGATTTAAATAATTATTTCCCGTCAAGCAACTTAAACGGTTCTCGAAGAATCCTTAAGGCATAGGTTTACCAAAACTTGCTTTCCCCGATTGTTGAAAAGTTTCAAAAATTAAGGAGAAAAGTGATGAAAGTTGTTCGTTTTAGCGGATTTTTATTCGTTTTGGGCGGAGTGTTTTTGTGTTTCGGAATAAATATTTCGGCACAGCAGAGCGGCTCGTCGGCTTCGGTTTCGCAAAGCCGCGCGATTACAAATAATTCAAACCCGCAAACTACCAATTCGAGAAATACGAGTTCGAGAAATACGAGTTCGGGAACTACGAATTATTATTCGCCGGTGGTTAGTTTCAGAGCGCCCGACGAGGTCGCGGTCGAAGAGTTCGTCAATTATCACAAACATCGTCTGGCACTGCCGAAAATCGGGCAGTCGGTCGCGCTGGACACGCGCTGGGGAAATAACGAAACTTCGCCCGCACAGCGCGAAGCCGTTTTGCAGATCGGTTTTACGACCGCCGAAGTGACGGAGCGAACCGATCTCCGCCCGCTCAATCTGGCACTCGTGATTGACAAAAGCGGTTCGATGGCGGAAAGCGATAAAATGTCGCGGGTCAAAGAATCTCTGCGCACGTTGGTCGGCA
>JALHNX010000035.1 GCA_022843305.1 Pyrinomonadaceae bacterium
GGCGTAATTACAGTATCGGAAAAATTGATGACAGTCGCTTTGCGGAACATAAAATGCGTGATCTTGCCCGAAGTGTTGCGCGGCAGAAAGTCGTAATTAACGGGACTTAAACGCGCTTCCGTGCCGTCGGCGATTGACTGCAAAGCCGTCAGAAAGGCGACGAAATTCATTTTCACGAGAAACATTTCGTCTTTGCCGTAAAGTGCGCCGGTTTCGATCAGAATGACGGGCGTTCCCCACGCCGAAAAATTATCGCCGAACGCCAAAGAGTTGTAATCTTCGTCGTAGCGACCCATATAGCCGCTGATAAATTGATTCAACCCGAGAACCATCGCCGCGATGATTCGCTTGTTGCGTTCGTGTCCGGCGTTCGTAATGCCGCTCGGATTGCCCAAAACGGCGAGAAACGAGATCGCCGCCTGCCGTGTTGAATTTCCGGCGGTCGTCAAGCCCTGCTGGTTGTGAAGATTGAAACCGATCTGCGGCGACCATTCATCGCGCAGTTTTTTTAAGAGTTGACCTTCGGGCGTTTGCAGATTAGTCGCGTCGCGGTTGATGTCAATGCCTTGCAAATTCCGTCGTTGATAAAGTTCCGTGCCGTCGGGATTAAGCATCGGCACGGCGCGGATCGTGAAGGTTTCTTCAAACTTTTTGACCCATTTTTTATCGCCGTTTTTTTGCAGATAGGCGAACATATCGATCAGCGCCGGCGTCGCCGTCGGTTCGTCGCCGTGCATCTGCGACCACATAAAAACACGCGTCGCGCCTTTGCCCCATTCGATCTGATAAATCTCGCGGTTGCCGTAACTGCGCCCGACTTCCTCGATTTTCAAACCCGTCTCTTTAAGCTGTGTCAAGTATTTCTGCAAATCCTTATGACGCGTGTTCGACGGCAGAATGTTTGAAATACGATGTTTTTCCCATGCTTCGGCAAAATCCTTCGCCGACTGCGCTTTTGTTTCGCTGTAGGTCAGTAAAATAAAAAGCGTTGCGAACAGAAGCAGAACTTTTTGCATATCAATAAGATAAACCGATTTGACGGATTTTGGCAAGATAATTTTTGGCAAAACAAAACGGCAAATTGCGAAAACTTGCCGTTAAACCGGTGGTGGCTGGAGAGTGACTTGAACACTCGACCTCGGGGTTATGAATCCCGCGCTCTAACCAGCTGAGCTACCCAGCCACGAACATTCAATTATAATTCGACGGACAAAAAAATCAAGCGAATTTTGGCGAAAACCGTTTTGAATCGTATGATATAAACAACAGAGCTTAGCAAAAACATTAGAAATCGAACCGATCGAACGTTATTTTTATTGCTTTGAGTTGATAAATTATGGGTGTTGTTCAAAGAAAACTATCAAGGACTTTTAAGGATTTTTTCGATTCGGAAAAATCCAGCGGCATTTTACTGATTATCTGCACCGTCATTTCGCTGCTGATCACAAACTCGGTTTTGGGTCCGAATTATCTGTCTATGTGGCAGACGTATCTCGGCGGTCTGAGCGTCGAACATTGGATCAACGACTTTTTGATGGCGATCTTCTTTTTGCTCATCGGACTTGAACTCGTGCGCGAGCTGAAGGTCGGCGAATTATCGGAGATCAAAAACGCATTATTGCCGATTTTTGCGGCAATCGGCGGAATCGCCGTGCCGGCGTTGATTCACTTTGTGTTAAACCGCGGAACGCCGACGCAAGCCGGAATCGGGATTCCGATGGCGACCGACATCGCTTTTGCGCTCGGCGTTCTCGCGCTTTTGGGCAGCCGCGTTCCGGCTTCGCTGAAGGTTTTTCTGACCGCGCTTGCCGTGATTGACGATTTGGGCGCGATCATCGTCATCGCCGTTTTTTACACGGCGCAACTTTCGACCACGTATCTTTTCGGCGCGATGGTTGTTTTCGGCGGGCTGATTTTGCTGAAAAAAGTCGGTGTTATCTCGCTCGTGCCGTATCTTCTGGGCGGCGTTTTGATGTGGTTTTTTATGCTGAAATCGGGCGTTCACGCGACGATCGCCGGAGTTTTGCTCGCCTTTACGATCCCATTTTCCACCAAAGACGACGATGAAGACTCGCCTTCGTACCGGCTCGAACATTTTCTGCATAAACCCGTCGCGTTCGTGATTCTGCCGATCTTCGCGCTGGCGAATACGGGCATCATCATCGGCGCGGACGCTTTGCAAAATCTGACGACGGCGAACAGTTCGGGAATTATCGGCGGACTTTTACTGGGTAAACCGTTCGGCATTACGCTTGTGTGTTTTATTGCCGTCAGTCTCGGACTCTGCCGTCTGCCGCTCGATTTGAACTGGAAGCACGTTTTTGGCGCGGGGTTATTGGGCGGCATCGGTTTTACGATGTCAATTTTTATCACGAATCTTGCCTTTACGGGTGAAAACGGCGTTATAAACACATCGAAAATGGCGATTTTGGTGGCTTCTTTAGCGGCAGGCACGATCGGATTTCTGTGGCTGAAAATTCTCGGAAAACCCGAAGACGCGGACAAAGATATGGATACGATGGATTTTCATGCAACCGAAATTTAGTTTCACATTGAGCTATGGCGTTTCTCAAAAAAACAAGAAGATTTCTCCGCCTGATCGCGTCTTTATCGAGAGGCACGGATGCCGAAGGCACGATCCGCGAAATTTCGGAAAACGTCACGCTGCGCGGGGCGAATATCTGGATGCTCGTCTGTTCGGCGATTCTTGCTTCGATCGGTCTGGACGTTAATTCGACCGCCGTGATTATCGGCGCGATGCTGATTTCGCCGCTGATGTCGCCGATTCTCGGAGTCGGTTTGAGCATTGCGACAAGCAACCGGAAACTTCTTAAAAATTCGCTGAAAAATCTGGCATTAGCGACGTTTCTTTCGCTTCTGACAAGCGGGCTGTATTTTTTGATCTCGCCGCTCGGCGAATTGACCGCCGAATTGAGCGCGCGGACGACTCCGACGATTCTGGATGTCGGAGTCGCGTTTTTCGGCGGCATTGCGGGAATCGTTTCGGGTTCGCGAAAAAACAAAACCAACGCGATTCCGGGCGTGGCGATTGCAACCGCGCTGATGCCGCCGATCTGCACCGCCGGATTCGGACTGGCAAAAATGGATTCAAACGTGTTTCTCGGCGCGTTCTACCTGTTTTTTATCAACGCGGTTTTTATCGCGCTGGCGACCTATCTGATCTCGGTCTGGCTGCAGTTTCCGAAATGCGATGAATTTGACAGCGAAGAGAAAACGAGAGTTCAATGGATAATCGTCGGGTTTGCCGTTCTGACGGTCATTCCGAGCGCGTTTATATTTTTCAACGTTTTGGACAAACTGCGTTTTGACCGCGGCGTAAAAAGTTTTATCAACCGCGAGATGCGGCGCGACCAGCAGCAGCCGATCCAGTGGGAAGTTATGAATTCGACCAATCCGCGCACTTTGAAAATTTACACGGTCGGAAAAGAGGTCACAGTTGATGAAAAAGACGCGCTCCGGCAATCGCTCGAAAAATACGGCATCGGCGGTTTGCAGCTGAAAATCGTGCGGCTCAATGTTTCGCCCGACGAATTCGCGCGTTTGACTTCCGATATTGAAACGAGTCTTGCCGGAAAGGTCGAGCTTTTGCAGGACGTTGAAAAAGAAAGACAGGAAGAAATTGACGGTTTGAAACAGGAAGTCAAAACGCTGCGGGAAAACGCCGCGCCCGAGAACAAATTTCGGGCTGACGTGCTGAACCTTTTTCCCGAAGTCAAAAATATCCAATGTCAAAAAACGACAACAGAAGACGGCGCGGACACATCAAATCAGGTCGGAACGATTTCGATAATGTTTCAGGACGGTATTTCGGAGACGGCGAAAAAAACGATAAACGCAAGAATTCTGCGGCTTGCGCAAACAAGTTTGCGCGAAGAAAATTTTAGAATTATCGAACAAACGCCGGAAATACAGGCGAATATTCAAGGGGAAAAAGAAAATGCGAATTAAATATTTGGCGGCGACGGTTTTATTTTGCGGAATTTTGAGCGTTTCGGCGGTTTCGGTTTCGGCGCAATTGCGGACGCTGACGATTGTTACCGAGCCGAACGCGCTGGTTTGGATTGACGACGTTAATTACGGGAAAACCGACGAAAGCGGCAAATTACAGGTTAAAACCTTTCCGACCGGAACGCACACAATCCGCGTTCGCGCCGACGGTTTTAAGGAAATCACGCAAAATCTTTTGGCGACGCAAAAAGGCGAGATCAAGATCGCGCTCGTGAAAACAAGCGACCCGGCGGAACTCGCCTTTCAGCAAGCCGAAGCGATGTCGGCGATTGACCGCGAAAAAGCCGTCGTGCTTTATCAAAAAGCCGTCAAATTGCGCCCGCGATACGCGGAAGCCTTTCTCGGTTTAGCGCGTGTCTATGAAGGATTAAGCGAATTTGAAGCCGCGCTCAAAGCGATTCAAAGCGCGCGCCGCGTGCGACCCGGTTATGCCGAAGCCTCAGCCGTCGAGGGCAGAATTCATAAGGACGAGGACGACGAAGAAAAAGCGATCGCGTCATTCAAACGCGCGATTACCGAAGGCAAAGGTTTTCAGCCCGAAGCGCACACCGGACTCGGTTTGCTTTACAAGGAAAAGGCTGAACTTTTTGGCGCGAGTGCCGATTTTGAAAGCGAAAAAGAATATTATATGCTCGCGGCAGGCGAGCTTCGCAAAGCCGCCGCACAGCTTGCCGGTTCGCCCGACGCGGTAACGATTTATCAATTTCTCGGAAATTGCTACGAAAGCGCCAAGATGTATCGTGAAGCCATCAAGGTCTATGAAGAATATATAAAAAACTTCCCCGAAGCCGACGACGTAATAACGTTTCGCTCGTTTATCGTGCAGTTGGAAAAACGAATCAAGGAAGAACAATAATTGGTAGTGAACGAAAAGTAAGGCTGATTGAAATTCATACTTCACCTTTCCGCTTTTTCCCAATCGCGTCTGAGAAGCCCGTAAAAAAGCGCGTCCTGAATTTCGTCGCCGACGATCCAGCGTTCGCGCAAATACCCTTCTTTTTGAAAGCCGAGACGTTCAAGCACGCGAATCGAAGCCGCATTTTGCGGGTCAACATCGGCTTCGATGCGGTGCAGGTTCAGTTGGGCAAAAGCAAAATTAAGCAGGGAAATTAAAGCCTCGTTGACGAATCCGTTGCCCCAAAAACGGCGGTTCAGCGCGTAGCCGATCTCGGCGCGGCGGTTTTTTTCGTCGAGATGAAAAAGCGTCGTCGTGCCGATGATTTTATTGTCGGATTTTCGGGCGATTCCCCATTCGAGCAGTGTTTTTTGCCGGAAACATTCGTGAATTTCGGCAATCAGTTCCGCCGCTTCCGCGCGTTTTTGAAACGGCGGCGCACTCCAATAGCGCATCGTTTCGCGGTCTGAAAAAATTTCAAAAAGCGAATCCGTATCGGATTCTTCCAAATGCCGCAAATTAACTCTCGAAGCCTCGATGACGGGAAGTTTTTCGCCTGTAAGCATATAGTTTAAAAAATGATCTCAACCCATTGGTCGTAAATCTCAAAAGTTCCGTTTGAAGTTTGCTGACGGCATAATTCCGCACCCAAATTTTCGAGAATTTCCTGTCTTCTGCCGGTAAAATTATCCGCTTTGCAGAAAGCCTCCCATTGCAACGGAGTCGGCACAAAAACGGTTGCGCCCGTCATACTGAATTCCCAATCAAAGGCGAGTTCAGCCTCATTTTCCACATAAAAAATCGTCCCGCCGCGTCCCGCCTGCGAAACGCGCACTTTGTAATTCATCGCTCCTCTTTGCGCCTTAACTCTTGAATGAGTTTTAGAGCTTGAATAAAGACATTATTTCTTTTGTAAAATGTGCAAATACTCAAAAGTTCGGGTTGCTTTATGATTTCTGTTCTCGGTTTTGTCGGCTTTGAATCTTTGATACTCGATAGTTGCCAAATCGTATCTGCCGTATTTCTCCATAATTTTTCTAACTTCCACTTCCGACATTAAGCCTTCGTTGTTATAGCTGAGAAAAATATATTTGAATTTAGCATTTTTGATTAAGTTTTCAAAAACATTTGCGACTTCGCGTTTTTGACAATATTTTGAACGCTCGTAATTCCTCAAACCCGTTTTGCCGTTCGGTGTGAAATTATCGTATCGGGCGATTGTATTTAAAAGATGATAATTTGCGCCGTATTGCCGCGCATTATACGGCGGATCGAGATATAAAACATCGCCTTCGATTTTATTAATCAGCGAATTTGCATCTTCATTAAAAACTTCGTGAATCGCATCATTAAAATCGAAAAGTGCAGGTTTGAGAATCAAAGTTTTCTGCGCCGATTTTTTCAAATGTTTGAGATACGCCCCGTAAACGCTCGCCGTATTTGCCACAGCATCGGCATTTTCAAGCAAACTTGCCAGTAAAAAGAAGTATTGATTATCGGATAACGGTTTAGTTATTCTCCATTCTTCGATTTTCTGCCGAACAGCATCAATCTTTTTACCGTTTTCATCGCTGAAATACTGCCTTCCACTTCCCGAACCCGAACAATAATTTTTATAAATAAAACCTTCAACGCCTTTCAGATTATCCAATTCATCTTTATAACGGAAATTAAATATCATCAATTATCTCAGATGAATTTTCATCGTAAGGATTTCCTCTTGAACAAGCAAAATTTGTGCAAATATATTTCTTCCCCATTTCGTCAGTAGAAGCAAAACTTCCACACTCAGGACAAATTGGTTCGGCACTTGTTTCTTGATAATCAATAACTTTAAGACCCTCAGTTTGACCATCAAAGATAAAAACTTCTTCATCCATTCCTTCCCACAACGCCAAGACGAGTTGACGTTCTAATTTATCACGACTAAGGTTTGAATCTACTGTTGCTTTGACTAAAACATAATAAGTTTTCACAATTTTCAGCACCTTGATTAATTTGATAAATCATGTATTTACCATGTTTATAGGAAGTCAGTCAATATAAACTTGAATTTTAACATTTATAATTTGTTTGGAGTTTGAGTTAAGCGTCGGAAAAAGAATGAACGACATTATATAGAATATTTACTAAAAACCAGAAATTAAAAAAGCAAAGTTTTTGAATATAGAACTATCCTTGAAAAATAAATTTTCGATGATATACAAGAAACTCTTCGCGCCCATTTATATCTAAATCCAAAATTTCTTGGTTGTTAGAAATATTCAATCTTGCAATATTCTCTTTTGAAAGTTTATTTGATATTAAGAGTCTTTTTTCAATTGTGAAAGTTATTAATCCAATGCCTTTGTCAAATAATTTATCAAATAGCGGAGAAAGCAATATGCCGTTTTTTGTATTTACTCTTTCCTCATTATTACTGTGAATCCAAGGTTTTATATGACTTGCGATTAACAATCTCTTATCGTCAATTCCGGTAATCGGACAACTTTTCATTTCAGATAATAATTTCGCCCGAAAATATGATTGACCAATTCTCACTTTTTGATTGACAACTGTTTCTGTCCTTTCAAATTTTTTCGACTCTACAAACTTTTTCGTTTTTTTGAAAACAACTTCATTTTTTTCGACTGTAAAAAATCCTAAGTCTTTATTTTCAACTTGTTCTAAAAAATTGGTGAGTGCATAAACTCCTTTAGCTATTCTCGTAAATCTTGGATCTCTTTGAACTTTTTCCTGAATCGTAAAATCTGGAGTCTTGCCGATAATTTTGGATTTGTCTTTGTAGTTCCAAATTTCTTTATAGAGAAGCTTCAGCGGCGCGAAATAACCGTTGTTCCGCATTACTTGTTCAATAGCTTCCGAATATGTTAAATCTCCGTCCTTATTCATTTATTTCAAATTTTGATTTGTATAATTTTTCCGCGATTGCCTTCGATGTTTTTAACAATTATACCTTTTAATTTTACGGCAAAATATCGCTTAACCATATCCATACAATAAAAAGCCAGAGGCAAAACTTCGCCGTTTTTATAGACATCGCCGACAACGATGGCAAAATATCTGTATTTATCGAGAAATTTCAGAGAATTTTCGCAAACAATTCTGAATTTGCCGATAAATTCCTTTAAGTTTCCGATTTGAGATAAATCATTTTCGTTTTCGGTAAATTTTACAATATCCAAATACGGCGGATGCAGCAAAACGAATTGTGAACTTTTAACGGATAATTTTTCAAAAGCCTCGCTAAAATTTGAATTTACCAGTTCGGCATCCAACGAATTACATTCTCTGATAAAAAAATTTTGTCCGGCAGAAACTTTTTGCCGAACGTAATTTACAATCTTCGAATTTATGTCAAAACCGATGTATTTTCTGCCCAGTTTTTCACATTCAAAAAGCGTCGTGCCGCTTCCCATAAACGGTTCAAAAACGGTTTCGTCCTTTTTGGTATAGCGTCTGATTAATTGATTCGGAATTTGCGGAATGAAATTTCCGTGATAAATATTTTCGTGCTTTCCGCTTTTATCTCTTTCTTTGATGAGCCACAACGAATCCGTGTTAATATCGGAATCTTTCCAGTTTTCAATTTCCAAATCGTTGAATTTCATTGGTAAATTTATTTCTTTCGCAATTCCTTGATGCGCTTTAAAAGCTGCGGCACTAGTTTCGAGGTCTGGAAAAGCGAACCCGAAGCGAAATATCTGGCAAATCCTTTGAAGGTTTCAATCGCCGTCGCGCCGTATGGAAGCCACCACGCGTTCGGCAGAATTGCCACGCGGTTGACGTGGATGTGCTGCGGCTGAACGAGTTCCATCAAACCTTCGAGTCCGTGTGTTCGTCCGCGCCCGGAATTTTTGAAACCGCCCCACGGCGTTTGCCCGATGCCGTGCGTGTAAAGAACTTCGTTGACGCAAACCGTTCCGGCTTCGATGCGCTCGGCGATGCGTTTGCCTTTCGATAAATCCTTTGTCCAAACGCTCGCCGTTAAGCCGAATTCGCTGTCATTTGCTAATTTAACGGCTTCCTCTTCGGTGCGAAAAGTCGCAATCGGGAGCGTCGGACCGAAAGTTTCTTCCTGCATCGCCCGCATCGAATTGTTTGCGCCCGAAATGACGGTCGGCTCGAAAAATAAATCGTGATGTTTGCCGCCCGTTAAAATCTTCGCGCCTTCTTTTTCAAAACTTTCAACGTGGTCTGCGACGATTTTCAATTGTCTTTCCGAACTCATCGCGCCTATGTCGGTCGCCGCGTCGTTGCCTTTGCCCAATTTTAGTTTCCGCGTTTTTTCGACGATCAAATTCGTCAGGTTTTCGACTGCCGATTCTTCGACATAAAGCCTTTCGACCGACGAACAGCTTTGCCCCGCATTGCAGAACGCGCCCCAAACCGCCGCATCCGCCGCGATTTCCAGATTTGCGTCCGCAAAAACGATCATCGGGTCTTTGCCGCCGAGTTCCAACACAATGCTCGTTAAATTTTTCGCGGCTGATTCGGCAATTTTTTTGCCGGTGGCAACGCTTCCCGTGAACATTATTTTGTCCGGCGCGGATTCGACGAGTGCCGCGCCGGTTTGTCCTGCGCCGCTCACAATTTGCACGACATTTTCGGGCAATCCGGCTTTTTCAAAGATTTCGCCAATCTTTAAACCGATAAACGGTGTCAGTTCCGAAGGTTTCAGAACGACCGTATTTCCCGCCATTAAAGACATTACAGCTTCGCCCAAAGGAATCGAAAACGGATAATTCCACGCCGGAATAATGCCGACCACGCCCAACGGTTGATAGATGATTTTTGAACTTCTTCCCAGAGCCGCGTAAAGACCGATGTTGATTTTTCGCGGTTTGAGAAGTTTTTCGGCATTTCGCGCGAAATACTGCATCAGGTCCAAAACCGGCGCAATCTCCATCGAAAGTGCTTCGGCGACGGGTTTGCCCGATTCGTTCGAAATCAAAAGCGCGATTTCGTCCATTTCCGCCAGAATTATTTCGCGGGCTTTCATAACGAACCTTTTGCGCTCGGCAAACGAGGTTTTGCGCCACGCCTTAAATGCTTCACGCGAACGTTCGACCGCCGCTTTTGTTTCTTCGGCGGAAGTTTCGGCAACGCGCCCGATCTCTGCGCCCGTCGCCGGATTGTATGAAATTATCTCTTCGCTCTCGTTTGCAATTTTCAGAACCGCGCTCATCTTTTTGTTCCCCGAATATCAGATTACTTGATTATCTTCGATAAATATAAAACAAAAGATGCGAAATTCACTAATAAGCGAAAATTTTTCAGACCGGCAAATATTTTGCTTGACAAATTATTTGCTGAATATTATTCTCATAAAGGTAGGTTTAACAGAATGATTGACGAAATGGATAAACAAATACTGAATATTCTTCAGCAAGATGCGCGAATTGCCAATGCGGAGATTGCCCGACAAGTCGGTTTAGCACCGTCGGCAGTTTTGGAGCGCATCAGGAAATTGGAAGAACGCGGCGTGATTAAAGGTTTTGAAACAAAGCTCGATGCGGCGGCGGTTGAATACGGTTTGACGGCGTTTGTCGCCGTCCGCACACACGATTGCTGCGACGAAACCGACAAGTTTCTGGCGGAAATTCCGGAAGTTTTGGAAGTCCACGACGTGGCGGGCGAAGATTCATATTTTTTAAAGGTGCGCGTTAAAAACACGGCACATTTGTCGCGGTTACTGCGCGAACGTTTAAAAAACGTGCCGAATGTCGCATCAACCAAAACGACTATCGTTTTGCAGACGATCAAGGAAACGACCGCGCTGCCGATTATGGATTCGGAAGAAAAGACAAAGTGAAGTTTGAGTGAAAGAGGTTGGAAGTAATGCAGAATCAAGGAATTAACAACACGAATAAGAGAAATATGGTGCTGCTCGTCGCGGCGTTTGCGGCGGTTTATATCTTTTGGGGTTCGACCTATCTCGCCATCAAATACGCAATCGAGACTTTGCCGCCGTTTCTGATGGCTGGCTCGCGCTTTCTTTTTGCGGGTTTGATTCTCTACGTTTGGGCGCGGTTTTCAAAGGATTACGAAAAGCCGAGTCTGAAACATTGGCGCACGAGTTTTATCGTCGGAACGCTTCTGCTTCTGGGTGGAAACGGCGCGGTGGTTCTCGCCCAACAATATATTTCGTCGAGCCTGGCGGCACTGTTGGTTGCGACCGAACCGTTCTGGATTGTGCTTTTAAGCTGGCTCTGGCTGAAAGGCGCACGTCCGAACTGGAAAGCCGCGCTCGGTTTGCTGATCGGATTTTTCGGCGTTTATCTTTTGATCGGCGGACAGAGCGAAAGCGCCGCCGGAGGCGCAGGCGGACAGTTTCTCGGCGCATTTTTCGTCATCGCCGGCGCGTTTTCGTGGGCTTTGGGTTCGATGTATGGCTTGCGGGCGACGACTCCGAAATCGTCCGCGCTGACTGCCGGAATGCAGATGCTTTCGGGCGGTGCGGTCTTGACTCTGGTCGGTTTTTTGAAAGGCGAATGGGCAACTTTCAACGTCGCGGATGTTTCGGCAAATTCCGTGTACGGCGTAATTTACCTGATAATTTTCGGTTCGCTGATCGGTTTCACGGCTTACAGTTGGCTGCTCAAAAACGCGCAGCCGGCGATGGTTGCAACTTATGCTTACGTTAATCCGATTGTCGCCGTTTTTCTCGGCTGGCTGATCGCGGGCGAATCTTTTACGGGGCAAATGCTCGTCGGCGCGGGCATCATTGTCGGTTCGGTCGTGCTGATTACATCGCACGATAAAGACAAGGATTCGGAGGAAAAGATCGAACTCCACGAATCGAATATGCCGACCGGAACACCGAAAACCTTATCGGCTTCGGCGTAAAAAATTGAATTTCAAAGAAAGCGCGGGCTGAAAAGTCCGCACTTTCTTTTATTTAACGCAAGTTGCCGGTTGTAAAAAAATATTTGCCCACCAAACACACGAAAAAAACGAAAGTGTTTTCGTGTGTTTGGTGGGCAGAAAGTGAATTGATTTCCGGCAACTTGTGTTATTTAACGGATTTATGGAGCAGATCGGCAAGTTCGCGGGAACGCGAAAACATCGGGTAATGTCCGGTCGGAAGATCGGCAAACTCGAAATTTTCGTCATTTAATTCGCTGTAAAGCGGCGGCGCGTCTTTCAGAAATTCTCTCACGTCTTCGGACGTGTCTTCGCACCAGATAGCGAGTTTCGGCAAATCTTTGCGGCGCGGATTTTTCAAACTCGTCTTCTGCCGCGCCGCGTTAAACGGCTGCGGCGTAGCGAATTTTTCCAATAATTCTTTATCCGCGTCGGTCAAATCCCGCAAGTTTTTGCCGTCGTCCAAATCTTTCCACGAAGGCAGCGGTAATTTCCAGCCGTCGCCGTTTTCATTGATTGATTTCTCAAATTTTTCTAACTGTTCGGGCGAATAGACATCAGCCAGTGCCGTGCCGTCCGCCAGCGGCGCACAGTCAACATAAATCAGTTTGGCGATTTTTTCGGGAATTATATCGGCGACCTGCGTGATGACCATGCCCGCATAACTGTGTCCGGCGAGATAAACTTCATCGAGCCGGTTGTATTTGACGAGATTCATAACGTCCGCGACGTGCGTCTCAAGATTCGTTTCCGCGCTGCCGAGATGAACTCTTTCGCCGAGTCCGGTCAGCGTCACGGGAAAAACCTCGTGACCTTTTTCGCGCAGTAGTTTAGTAACCTCTTTCCAAGCCCAACCGCCGAGCCAGAATCCGGGAACTAAAACGAAATTTGCCATAAATTTAAAGTTTCATCGGTTCAATTTGAAATAAATAAATTAACGTCAATTAGGGTTAAGAAACTTGCCGGACGGAACGCCGTCATCCTGACGGCAAACGTCGCTGAAAGCGTCGTCAAACGCTTCGATTTTAGCGAATTCCGGCAGTTAATGAAGGCATTTGAGCGTTTTTCAAACGCTGTGCCGTCACAGACGAGCGTTCCATTTTTACCCCCAATTGACGTTAACCTAACATTTGCTCGACGGATTTATAACTCGCTTCCAGCGCTTCGGGCAATTTCGAAGCGTCCGTGCCGCCGCCTTCCGCCATGTCGGGTTTGCCGCCGCCGCGTCCCGAGACGATCGGGGCGATTTCCTGCACGATCTTTCCGGCTTTTACGCGGTCGGTCAAATCGTCGGAAACGCGGACGATGAACGAAACTTTGTCGTCTTCCGAACGACCAAGCACGACCACGCCGGATTTTATTTTCGACATCAGCGTGTCTGAAAGATGACGCATTCCGCCTTTGTCCAGACCTTCGACGATCTTGGCGATGACTTTCACGCCGTTAATGTCTTTCGCTTCATCGCCGTTTGCCGATGCGCCGCCGACCGCGCCGGTCGCAATCTTCATTTTCAATTCATCATTTTCGCGCCGCGCTTTTTTCAATTCTTCCTGCAATCTTTCAATCGCGTTCGGCAGATTATCGCGCTGGGTTTTTAACGCGTTCAAAGATTCGGCGATCAGCCGTTCGTCCTCGCGGAAACGCTCGAATGCGTCGAAACCCGTAATCGCGCGGATTCTTCGTACGCCCGACGCGATTGCTTCGTCATTCGTGATTTTAAACGAGCCGATGTCGCCCGTCGCGCGAACGTGCGTTCCACCGCATAATTCGCGCGAAAATTCGCCGCCGCCGACCGACAGAACACGCACGGACGAGCCGTATTTTTCGCCGAACAGCGCGACCGCGCCCGAACGCATGGCTTCTTCGATTGCCATTTCATTTGTCGCCACGGGTTCGTTCTGCAAAATATAGCGGTTGACCAAATCCTCGATTTCTTTAAGCTCGCTTTCGGAAATCGGCTGATAATGCGTGAAATCGAACCGCAGATAGTTCGGCGCGACGACCGAACCCGCTTGCTTGACGTGCGTTCCCAAGACTTCTTTGAGCGCGGCGTGAACCAGATGCGTCGCCGTATGATTGCGCCGCGTCGCATCGCGTTTTTCAACATCAACCGTCGCCGTTACTTCGTCGCCGACTTTAATCGAACCTTTTTCAACTTTCGATTTATGCAGAACGATTCCGGCAATCGGCGCAAACGTATCAAAAACCTTGACCTGTGCGCCTTTGTCAGAACCACCTGCGGTAGCGGGTGGTTGAAGATTGCTGCCTGAAACGTCCGGGTTATCAGGGTTCAACCGCCCACTACCGCAGGCGGTTCTGACAAGAATCCCCGTATCGCCGACCTGCCCGCCCGCTTCGGCATAAAACGGCGTTTCGTCCAAAACAACCAAACCTTCTTCGCCTTCGTCCAGAACATCAATGCGCTCGTCATTTTTCACCAAAGCCAAAACCTTCGCGCCTTCGACTTCCGTTTTGTCGTAGCCGTGAAAATTTGATTTGACGGAAGTTCTTTCCAGAGCAATATAAATCGGATTGATTTTGTCGGCTTGTTTGGTTTTGCCTATTTCAGAAGTTTGTTGAAGTTTTTTAACAGCTTGACTTATTAAGTCTCTAAATTCTTCTTCCGCTATATTCGCAACATACACCTTATCAATATTTGATTGTCCGTCTATTTCAACTGGAAATGACATTGCAACTTTATTTGTAGCTAAAACTACATAAGCCAAGTCAACAGGAAGTCCATAAGTATCATTTAACTTAGCAATTGATTCAGTAGAAGGCATAACCCACTGATTCGCTGCTGGACGATCAGTTGATTTAACTTTGGAAAAGTCTATTTGATTGGCTTTATATGCTTCAATCATTTCATTCAATTTCTTCAAACCAACAGTTAATGTATTGCCGAATCTTTCTTCTTCAAGACGCACCATTTTGCCGATGAAATCGCGCTGGATTTCGAGTTCGGGATAAGCGTCTTTCATCAATTCGATGACGAAATCGCAGACTTTGTGGAAAAACAAAGTTTCAAAACCGAGATGCTCGCGCCCGTGATAGATCGCGCGGCGCATAATTTTTCTTAAAACGTAATTTCTGCCTTCGTTTCCGGGCAAAATTCCGTCGGCGATAGCAAAAGCCGTCGCTCTCGCGTGGTCAGCGACGACGCGCATCGCAAAGCCTTTCTGCGTGTCGTATTCGTAATGCTCGTCGGCAAGTTTGGCAACCGATTCGATGATCGGCAAAAGCAAATCCGTGTCGTAATTATTCGATTTGCCCTGCATAACAGCCGCTATTCTTTCCAATCCCGCACCCGTGTCAACCGACGGCGCGGGCAGATTATGCAGCGTTCCGTTCTCGTCGCGGTCAAACTGCATAAAGACGAGATTCCAGATTTCGATAGTTTCGTCGCCCGTTTCGGCATTGACGAATTCAGAACGGTTTTTTTCCGCGTTGCCGGGTTCGTCGCCCATATAATAATGGATTTCCGAACACGGTCCGCACGGTCCGGTGTCGCCCATCTGCCAGAAATTATCTTTTGCGTCAAACGGCAGAACGCGCTCGGGTTTCGCGCCGACCTTTATCCAAAGATCGCGTGCTTCCGTGTCGGCGGGGACGTTTTCATTGCCTTCAAAATACGTGAACCAGAGATATTCGGGATCGAGTCCGAGCTTGCCTTCCGCCTTGCTTCCGGTCAGAAAATCCCACGCGAAACGAATCGCGTCTTCCTTGAAATAATCGCCGAAACTGAAATTCCCCAACATCTCGAAAAACGTGTGATGCCGCGCCGTTTTTCCGACTTCGTCCAAGTCGTTGTGTTTGCCGCCCGCGCGGATACATTTTTGCGACGAAACCGCGCGTTTGTAATCGCGTTTTTCCTGTCCCGTGAAAACGTCTTTGAACTGGTTCATTCCCGCGTTGGTGAACAAAAGCGTCGGGTCGTTTGCTGGAAGTAAAGGTGCTGAATGGACAATTTTATGCCCGTTTTTCTCAAAATACTCTAAAAATTTTTGTCTTATCTCACTGCCTTTCATATATTTATTCGATAAAAAGTTAAAAGAAAATTTTATCACAAAGCCCGAACGAAAAGCATTTTGACGCAAAAAAGTCCTGATGTTTCCTCGGAAACATCAGGACTTCAATGTAGAAAGGAGATTAACTACATTGATTTTCCGCGCCGTCGGAACTGTTGAGCGCGGATTGTTTGTTCAAGGAGAAATTCGGGGTAAACAAAATCTAAAATCTTATTTCGGACAGCGAAACAGAAAAGTGGCTTTTCCGTTTCGCTGAAGTTTCGTCATTTCGTCCGAAAATTCTTCCCTTGCGCGTTATGTTCAAGACTTTCATCACCGGCAAAATGCTGATAAGTTTTAGTCTTACAGATGATTTCGTGAAAAAAGACCTTTTGGATTCAGAAATTTTACAGCTATGAAAAAAATACTTTTACTGACCGCGTTTTTAATCTTTGCGGGCGTTTCAATCTTCGCCCAGAACACCGAAAAACAGATCGCGGCGATTCGCGCCGAAGTCGCGGCAATCGAAAAAGCGGGCGCGAAATACACGCAGACGACGAAAGATATTGAAGGAATGTCGCTCGAAGGCACGCAAGCCGTCTATTATTCTTCGGGCAAAGGCTTGAAAAAAATCGCCGCGAAACTTTACGGCGAAAGCTACAATGCGACGCTCGAATTTTATTATCAGGGCGAAGAATTGATCTTTGTCTTTCAAAAGTTAAACAAATACGTGATGCCAATCGGCGCAGGAAAAGTGCGGATTGCGAGCGTCGAAGAAACACGCACGTATTTCGCAGGCGGAAAATTGATTCGGCTAATCGTCGGCAAAAAACAGGTCGCGCCGGGTTCGGTCGAATTCAACGAGGCGGAATACCGGATGATCGAGCTTTCCGACCAATTTAAGGCGGCTTTCAAGCCTTAATTTCCTCGACGACCGATTCGCCTTTCGAGAAATCGCTGCAAGTCCATTGCCATTTTTCGTGCAGGCGAATTTTTCCGTTTGCCAAAATCTCCGGTTTCGATTCGCATTTGCCGGTCATAAATTCGCCCCGCACGTTCAAATGCTGGTAGCGCATTTCGAGCGAGTCGTCCGGGAAAACCTTCGCGATCAAAGTGCCGAAAATGATCTCGCCGCCCGCGTATTCAGCCCAGACGACGTTGCCTTTCTGGTGATAATAAAAGCGCGTTTCGCCGGAAACTTCGCCCCATTCGGAGTTTTGGACGGATCTGAAAACACGTTTGTCGTAATTGATGGTGCTCATTTTTGTTTAACGCAAAGCCGCAAAGATGCGAAGACGCAAATGTTTAAAATTTAAAAAATCTTTGCGCCTCTGCGCCTACGCATCTTTGCGTTGAAAAAATCATTCTTCATCATAATCACGCGCGGCGATCTCGCGCATTTTATTGCTCACCAGATCGTAGGAAAATCCCTGCCGCAGAAGATAATCGTAAAACTTTTTCGCGTCTTCGCGCGTTTCGGGCTTTCCTTTAAGCCGTAATCTTTTCTCGATCGCGCGTTCGATGATCTCTTCCTCGGGCGTTTCTTCCAGAGCTTTTTCGAGTGCCGCTTCGACGGTTTCCTTATCTAACTTTTTCATCGCCAGCTTTTGTTTCAAAACACGTTTGCCGACCGGCTTTTGACGGATCTGCGAAGCGGCGAAACTTTTGGCGAACTGCGCGTCGTTCAGATACCCGTAAAATTTGAGCTTTTCGATCACTTCATCAACGATCAGCGCGTTCGTCCATTCTTTTTCGAGCAGGCGTTCGCGCAGTTCTTTGACCGAACGCTGTTTGTAGGTCAGCAGGTTGACGGCGCGGTCGAATGTTTTCCGGCGCGCTTTTTCCGCGTCTTTAATGATGCGTTCCTTGTCCGCGTTGAGTTCCAGTCGTTTGCGCCACATACTGAAATTTTAGCCCTTCGGCGGCGTAAATCAAAATGACGTATTTGAGTGAAACCGCTTAATTTTCATAAACTTAAATTTATGCTGAAAGAGCAAATAAAGATTCACGAAAATTTCGGCTCGGCGATCCTCGACACGCCGCGCAATGTGCTGGTTTATCTGCCGCCCGGTTACGGCGCGGACGTCTCCCGGCGGTATCCGGTTTTGTATATGCACGACGGGCAAAACCTGATGAACCCGGAAGACGCTTTCGGCGGAATCGCCTGGGGCGTCGACGTGACGGCGCAGAATCTGATCCTCGCGGGCATTATCGAACCGCTCATCATCGTCGGAATTTACAACGCGGGCAAACACCGCATTGACGAATATACGCCCGTCAAAAGCGAGATCGGGAAAATGCGCGGGCACGGCGGCAAGGCGGATCTTTACGGGCGAATGATCATCGAAGAGCTGAAGCCGTTTATCGACACGCAGTATCTGACCAAACCGGAACGCGAATTTACGGGTTTGGGCGGTTCGAGTCTCGGCGGGCTGGTTTCGCTCTATCTCGGCTTTCAGCGTCCCGATGTTTTCAGCCGTCTGGCGGTTTTGTCGCCCTCGGTCTGGTGGGCGAATAATCAAATTATCCGCGAAGTCGCAAAAAACGCCGAACGTTTGCCGCTCAGAATCTGGCTCGACATCGGCAGGCGCGAAGGCTCGCGCATCAAACATCAGGTTCGCGCCCTGAAGGAAATTTTACTCGCCAACGGCTGGCAGCAAAATCTCGATTTCGCTTATTACGAGTTTCCCGAAGCGCGGCACGAAGAATCCGCGTGGGCGGCGCGTTTCGGCGAAGTTTTGAAATTTTTATACCCGCCGATGGCGTAAAAGTCGGAACCGTCTGCGGCAGCGGACGGTTGAAGATCGCAATCTGAATTTCCCGGTAAAAAACTTAAACCATCCGCTGCCGCAGACGGGTCTGACAAAAAATGGACGGAATTTTAATAATCGATAAACCCGCCGGAATTACCTCGCACGACGTCGTCGCGCGCTGCCGCCGCATTTTGAAAACAAAACGCATCGGACATACCGGCACGCTCGACCCGTTCGCGACCGGCGTGATGGTCATTCTGGTCGGACGCGCCACGCGCCTCGCGCAGTTTCTGGACAAGGATGCGAAAGAATACGAAGCGCTCGTCCGTTTCGGTTTTGAAACCGACACGGGCGACCGGACGGGCACGCCGAAAAATACGGCAATTTCAAATTTCAAATTTCAAATTTCAAATGAAGAAATCGAGGACGCCTTAAATGAATTTCGCGGCGAAATTCTGCAGACGCCGCCGATGTATTCGGCGAAAAAGGTCGACGGGAAAAAACTTTACGAATTAGCGCGAAAAGGCATCGAGATCGAAAGGAAACCCGTGAAAATCACGATCTGCGAATTGGAAATCATGTCAGAACCGCCTGCGTCAGCGGGCAGGCAGGCTTCAAAAATCGAAGACCAAAGACCAAAAACCGAAGACCGCGCGTTTCGCGTTCTGTGCTCGGCGGGAACATACATTCGCGTTTTGGCGGAAGACATCGGAAGAAAGTTAAACGTCGGAGCGCATCTGGCGGAATTGCGGCGCACGAAAGCGGGAAAATTCGGCATCGAAAAATCCGTCACGCTCGAAAAATTAGAGGAAATCGTTGGCGAAAACCGGCTCGCGGAAATTTTGATCTCGACGAACGAAGCCGTTTCGCATCTTACGGAAATCAAACTTTCGCCGGAAGAATCCGCCAGGATCAAAAACGGAATGAAACTAAAATATTTTTCAAACGAATTAAAAGACGGCGCGTTTCTGCGTTTGACCGAAAACGAACATCTGCTCGCGATCGGTTTTTACCGTGAGGCGGAAAAAACGGTGCAGCCGCGAATGGTTTTAGTGTAAAATTAAGGCAAAAAGAGGGAATCGAAGATGAAAACAAAACATTTGGCTTTGGGAATCGGCGGCGCGGTCGGCGCGGCGGTCGCGTGGAAACTGCTTTCACGCGCCGACACGGTTAATTGGGAAAAGGTTGCCGAAAAGGTAATTCATTCGGAGCATTCGCATTTTGTCGAAATCGACGGCGCGACCGTCCATTTTCAGGAATTCGGCGACGCGGCAAACCCGACGCTGCTTCTGATCCACGGCTTTACGGCTTCCGCCTATGTCTGGAAAACGGTCGCGCCCGTTTTGGCGGACGAAGGTTTTCACGTCGTCGCGGTCGATCTGATCGGTTTCGGTTATTCCGACAAGCCTTCGTGGTTCGATTACAAGATCACGTCGCAGGCGCGGATGATCTCGCGTTTTATGGACCGACTCGGCATCGGACGCGCCGTTATCGTCGGCAGCTCTTACGGCGGTGCGGTTGCTCTGACGCTCGCGCTCGATTATGCCGAAAGAGTCGAAAAACTCGTGCTGGTTGACGCGGTTATCAACGATGAAGCAACGAATCATCCGATCATGAGATTGGCGAAAATTCGCGGATTGGGCGAGGTTATCACGCCGTTTTTGATCGATTCGAAAGCGTTTATGAAGATGCGGATGAAAGACACGCTCGCGCCCGCGAATCATCATCTGATCACGAAAGACCGTATCGAATCGGTCATTCGCCCGCTTCACGCCAAAGACGGGCATAACGCGGTTTTGAAATCGGGAAGAAACTGGGACGCGAACCGCATCGAAACGGACGCGCATCTGGTCAATCAGCCGACGCTGATCATCTGGGGCGAAGAAGACGGCGTGATCCCGATTCGATGCGGCGAGTCGCTTTATAATTCGATCCTGAATTCACGCTTTGTCGTGCTGAAAAATTGCGGACACGTTCCGCAGGAAGAAAAACCCGAACTTTTCACCGCGCTCGTCGGCGGATTTTGTCACGACCGTAAAGGCAGAATCGAAGCCGGAGAAAGCAACGAAATGCGTCTGGAAGGATGAAAAGGGTAAAAGTTTAAAAGTGAAAAGGTGAAAAAGTTTGATTGATAATTCAACAAAAACTTTTCTATCTTTTCACTTTTTCACTTTAAAACTTTAAATCTTTTTTCGCTTCCTTCGGGCTGTTCGGTTTGGCAAAGACGGAATCGGGAATTGATTTGTTAAATTCGACTGTTTCGTAATTGATTCGTGAAGTCAGCACACCGCCTGAAAAATGGTCAATAATAAACGGCACTTTGATGCCCTGAACATCAACGATCTGCGCGTAGCGGTCTTCTTCTCTGGATTCTACGCCGTCGGGATTCGTGCGTTTATAAATCGCTTTGGCGGGCATACCTTCCGCCGAAAATTCAAACTCGACCGTGAAATCGTCGTCGCCGTAAGTTAGTTTGACGACATCGTTGCGTTTGCCCAAGCTCGCTTCGCGTTTTCCGACATAGCTCAACTGCGCTTTTCCGCGCCAATTCCCGCGCAGAAGATTGTCGAGGCTGGCGTTCATTCCGCGCTTGAAGCTCTGAACTTGCGCTTCGCTTTGAACATTGATGACTTCAGCCTCGCCGTCGAAGATCCAGCCCGTATCGCCGACATTTGTCTGGACGGTTTTTCTGCCGAGAGCTTTAAATTCGGTGCGTTCCTTATCGGGAAAAACGATGACATCAACAAAAGATTGGAAAGAAGCCGTCCGACCGTCGCGCATCAGGCTGAATTTTCCGCGACTGATCTGCGATTTTACTTTCAAATATTTGTCGCCGCCCATCGCCGCGACGGCTTTTTTCAAAACCGCTTCGGCTTTTTCATCTCCGTTTTGAGCCAAACCGCTGATCGCCAAAAAACACAGGCAGAGCAATAAACTTAGAGTTCTTGAAAAGGAAAAAATTCTAATTTTCATAATAAAAAAGGTTTCTCGGGATTTTACCACTAAAGCCTTTGATGCGAAAAGTCTTTTTCGGGTCAAAAATTTTACGGCTTAAAGTCGTATTCGACGGTCATCATCTGCGTCACATCCTCTTTACTTTTTTTATGGACGGCGGGTTGAAAGCGAATTTTCGCGGCGGCTTCCGAAGCGGCATTATCAAATTCGCGCGGCAGAACGCTGTTGACACCGATTACTTTAACTTTTCCGTCGGTGAAAAATAATACCGACACCCGAACTTTTCCCTTCAATTTTTCCGCCGCGTATTTTGCGGGATAAACCGGCGCGGGTTTTTCGACGATCTGCGGTTTCGTAACGTTTTTATCGCGTTCGTCGTAAACGGCACTGACGACAAAATCAAACGTCATCGGAATGGCGACCGGCTGACCGTTGAGTTTTGCAGGCTGAAAATATAAACTTTGCAATCCTTTGACGACCGCCGCTTCGACCCCGTGCGGCAGAGTTTGCAGAATTTTGATGTCGCGGGTCTTGCCGTCTTCGCCGAGTATCAGCGAGGCTTTGAGCATTCCCTGCACGCCGTTTTTGCGCGCCGCGTCCGGGTAATTTACGTCAAAGCCGTTGATCGTCGGCGGCTGGTCGGCTTGGACGCGCCCGAAACTGTAAAAATAATTAAAGGAAATTTCCTGAGCGTTTATTGAAGCGGAAAAGGCGCAAATAAAACACAGTGAAATCAGACAAAATAAAAAATTTCGTGTAAGCATAAATTTTGAATTTTCCTCGCAATAGAAAAGGCTTAAACGAATAATACTTCGTTTAAGCCTTTTTTGACAAGAGTTTTTTCACTTTCAATTTAAACTAAAAGTATCAATCGGCTTGACGACGATTTCGTTGTCTTCGGCATCAACCAGAAAGCGCGTTGACGATTTCCATTCGTTGGTGATCGGCAGTTTTACTTTTTGGTCAATGTGGCGTTTCAGGAAACGTGCGCCGTAAGCCGGACTGAAACCTTTTTCCGTTAAAGCGTCAATCGCTTTTTCGGTAATTTCGACGAGCTTGCCCTGACGTTCCATTCTTCGTTTCAGTTTTGCCAGATAAATTTTGGCGATTTCCTTAACTTCGTCCATCGTCAGCGGCGAGAAAATAACGATCTCGTCAATGCGGTTTCTGAATTCCGGCGTGAAGCGATTTTCAGCGGCTTTCATCACGTCGCCTTTGATGGCTTTGACATCGCCTAAAGATTTCTGACCAAAACCGAGCGGCTTTTCGTATTTTTTGAAATTTTCCGAACCGAGATTCGATGTCATAATGATGATCGCGTCCGAAAGATAAACTTTCTTGCCGCGTCCATCGGTCATCCAGCCTTCGTCGAAAGCCTGTAAAAACAGGTTCATCAAATACGGATTCGCTTTTTCGACTTCATCAAGAAGTAAAACGGTGTATGGATTTTCCCGTAACTGCTCGGTCAAAATTCCGCCGCGTTCGCTTCCGACGATGCCGCGCGGCATTCCGATCAGTTTTTCGATGCCGACCGTGCCTTCGCTGTATTCCGACATATCAATCCGCACCATTTTATTTTCGTCGCCGAACATAAATTCGGCAACTGCTTTCGCTAATTCGGTTTTACCAACGCCCGTCGGTCCGAGGAAAAGCAGAACGCCGTCGGGCGCGTAATGATTTTCTTTCAAAGGTCCTTTGTTCAGGCGAAGTCTTTCCGCGACAGAACGAACAGCTTCTTTTTGTCCGATGACGCGCTTGGCGAGCTGGTCTTCCATGACCGAAAAACGGTCGGAAGTATCGCGGTAGATCATATCCTGCGGAATGCGCGATTCCTGCGAAATGACTTCGATAATATGTTCCGGTTTGACAACCAGCGAACCGGGTTCGTTGATCTCGACTTTGACCGAAGCCGTATCGAGCCAACCGATTGCCTTGTCGGGCAGATGCAGATTGCGAATATATTTCGGCGACATCTCTAAAGCCGTATTGATGGCTTCGTCGGAAATCGTGACCGAATAATTTTTCTCCAATCGCGGTCTTAAACCAAGCAGAATTTCGCGCGTTTCGGCGATGGTCGGTTCATCAACTTTGACGAGCCGGAAACGTCTTGCCAGTGCTTCGTCCTCGCCGATATATTCTTTGTATTCGGTCAAGGTCGTCGCGCCGACAATTCGCAGTTCGCCGCGAGCGAGCGAGGATTTGAACATATTCGCCGCATCCGACGATGTGCCGAGCGCCGCGCCCGCGCCGATAATCGTGTGTGCTTCGTCAATGAAAAGAATAATATTTTCTTTTTCTTTAACTTCGTCAATGATTCCCTTGATGCGTTCCTCGAACATCCCGCGAAGCATCGTTCCGGCGACGAGTCCGCCCATTTGCAGTTGAACGATATGCGCGTCGCGCAGACGTGCCGGAACTTTTTCCGGTTCGAGTTCGATCAGTCTGGCGAGACCTTCGACAACTGCCGTTTTCCCGACGCCGGGTTCACCGACGAGCATCGGCGAATTCGAGCGTTCGCGGTGGCACAAGATTTCAATCATCTGACGAATTTCCTTTTCGCGTCCGATGGTCGGCGGAATTTTATCCTGCCGCGCCAATTTATTCATCGAAACGCCGAAATGACGAAGATATGAGGGCAATTCATATTTTTGACGCACGCGTTCTTCTTCTTTTTCGCGTTTGTGAATCCGTGTTCGTGCGATTTGCGCAACTTCGTCGGACGGCACTCCCAGATTTTGCAGAACGTCATTTAAAACGCTTCTTTCATCGTTTGAAAGAACGTAAAAAATATCGCTGGCATCAATCACGCGGCGACCTTGCGAACGCGCTCTGTCCATCGAACGTTTAAAAAGTTCGGTCGTTTCGGGCGCGATGCGAAAACCTTTGCCGGTATGCTGTCTGCCGGTTTCCATCCGCTTTTCGATCAGCAATTTGACCGAACGCGGGTCAACCGCCAGATCGCGCATCGTCGAATTAAAAAGTTCGGCTTCTTCGTCAGCCAGAGCGTGAAGAATATGTTCTATCGAAATGTAATTCTGGTCGCGTTTTTTCGATTCGTCCAGGGCGACCTCTAAAATACGCCGTCCGCTCTCGCTGAATTTGTCTTTGTATGCGTCTATATCTGCCATAAATTTCTCTCAAATTAAAACTGAAACTTTGATGCCGAAAAGCATGCTCGTTCTGCCTCAATAATCATAACACTTTGCCGACACTTGCGGAAAGATTTTTAAAAAATAATGCCGAAAACATCGGGTCTGAAACACTAAATTATTCCCGATAAACACTTTATTCCGCGACCTCCGCCAATACAAATATAAAACCTTTGCCGTTCGCCTGTTTTTTGGCGGAAACTTTCGTAAATTTTACGCCGCCGAAAGTGCCTTGATATTTCTCCGATAAAGGTTCTTTGGCATCTTTTACCGGCGCGGAATTGCCGACATCTATGCCGAAAATTTCCTTCAAAGCCGCTTTTGATGTCAGCAAAGGCGTGTCCAAAATCAGATTAAAACTTTTCGCCCGTCCGCCGTAAAATCGAACCGCCAAACCTTTCGATTGTCCCTTGATTTTGTAAAGACGATATTCGCCGCCCTTTTCGATCGGTTTCGATTCTTCGGGCGCGCCGAAAATCCTGTCCAGTTCAGCAGCGGATTTGTCGGCAAGTTTCGGCACATCAATCGGAATTGTTTGTTCGGATTTTGTTGGTGTCAGCGTTTTTGAAGGCTGAACTGAAATTGCTGAAATATTTGAATTTTCCGGCTTATTTTCCGTCGCATTTTGACAGCCGAATGATATAAACGACAGAAAAAATGCGAAATATAAACTTAAAAATTTTGTCATCTTCAAAAGCGAATCAATTCCATTTAAATAGCGACCTGACGATTTCTTTTGTTCCTTCCGCGCCCATCAGTTCGAGCGAAACAAAATCGTTTCCGCTTTCCAGCGTGAGCCGGAAATTCAAAAACGGACAGCATTTCCGCTCGAGATCAATGATTTCGGCTAAATTTTGCAAGGTTGATCGGGCAAGCGGAAAGCGGTAAACAAACCCGTCAGACAGTTCCGCCGAATCAATCAGCGATTCGGCGGCTTTATCGAGATAGTTTTTTCTCCGCGCCTGTAACTGCTTATCGGTCAAGTAACAGGCAACCGGAATTGCTTCGCTCATAAAATTCATTCGCCCGCAGTTTGCGCCAGCGCTTTGCCGACCTGGACACGTGCCGGACGAAGCAGACGGTCGCCGAATTTGTATCCGCGCGAATATTCCGCCGTGATGCGCCCGTCGTTTTCCGCGTCGGTTTCGATCATATCAATCGCTTCGTGAAACTCGGGATTGAACTCCGCGCCGACCGACGGAACGGCTTCGACACCGACGCTCAACAACGCCTGTTCAAACGAACGCGCCGTGCCTTTGACACCGCCCAAAAGATGTTCGAGCGAGGAATCTTTTTCGGCGTGGTCAATCGCCAGATTTAAATTATCCAAAACCGGCAAAAGTGTCGTTAAAAAATTAAACTGACCTTGTTTGGCGCGGTCTTCGAGAGTTTTCTGCATCCGTCCGCGCATTTCCTGCGTTTCGCGCTCCATCTGCATTTTTATCTCTTCAAACTTCGCCTGCACGCCGACGAGCTTTGCTTCCGCCGCCTCGCGCCGCATCGTTTCTTCTTTCAGCCGATTTTCGAGTTCCGTTTCGCGCATTGATTTTACCTGCTGTTTTGGGGTTTCCGGCTCGAAATCCGCATTTTCGCTTTCGTTTTCGTCCAAAATTTCTTCTAATATCTCTTCATTATTAAAATCTTTCTCGTTCATCTTTTTTTTATTAAACCAACTCATATATTTTGATAAATAATTTGTATCTCTCAGTCTAACAAACGATTTATCTTTTGGGAAAATTTAGCCGCGAATTACACAAATAAGACGAATTATTTTTTATTCGCGGATTTGTGTATTCGCGGCTAAAATCTTACGCCGAAGCGGTTGCCGATTCGGGCGTGAATTTTAACGCGCCGTTTTCAGCCGCGACGTGAATCGTCTGCCCGCTGCGGATTTCGCCGTTCAAAAGTTTGATCGCCAGCGGATTTTGAATCAGCGTCTGAATCGCGCGTTTCAAAGGTCGCGCGCCGAAAGTCGGGTCGTAGCCTTTTTCGACGAGCATCTCTTTTGCCGAATCTTCCAAAACAATCGAAATTCCGCGGTCTGCCAGATTCTTTCGCAGTTTTTCAAGCTGAACTTCGATGATCTGCGCGATCTGTTCGCGGGCGAGCTGCGTAAAGACGACAATATCATCAACACGGTTCAAAAATTCGGGCTTGAAATGCGAGCGCAAAACGTCCATCACCATTTCTTTGATCGGCGTGTCAACCAATGTCGCCGACTGAATCTCGCGCGAACCGAGATTCGAGGTCATAATCAAAACCGTGTTTTTGAAATCAACCGTTCTGCCTTTCGAATCGGTCAAACGCCCGTCGTCCAAAATCTGCAAAAGCACGTTGAAAACGTCCGGGTGCGCCTTTTCGATCTCGTCGAAAAGCACGACCGAATAAGGACGGCGGCGCACGGCTTCGGTCAATTGACCGCCTTCGTCGTAGCCGACGTATCCCGGCGGCGCCCCGATCATCCGCGCAACCGCGTGTTTTTCCATATATTCCGACATATCGAGCCGCACCATCGCGCGTTCGTCGTCGAACATGAATTCCGCCAGCGCCTTCGCCGTTTCGGTTTTACCGACGCCGGTCGGACCTAAAAAGATGAACGAACCGATCGGACGATTCGGGTCCTGCAGTCCCGCTCTTGCACGGCGCACCGCGTTTGCCACAGCTTCGAGCGCCTCGTCCTGCCCGATCACGCGTTTGCGAAGATTCGTTTCCATCCTGACGAGTTTCTGCATTTCGCCTTCGAGCATTTTCGAAACCGGCACGCCCGTCCATTTCGCGACGACTTCGGCGACATCTTCTTCGGAAACTTCTTCTTTCAGGAAAACGCCGTCCTTCTGCAGATCGGCAAGCCGCATCTGTTCTTCGGCAAGCTGTTTTTCCAAATCGGGAATCGTGCCGTAGCGAAGTTCCGCCGCTTTTTGCAGATCGCCTGCGTTTTGGGCGCGTTCAAGCTCCATTCTTGCCTGTTCGAGCTGTTCTTTGCCGCCGCGCATTTTCTCGATTTCTTCTTTTTCCGACTGCCATTTCGCCTTCATTCCGCCGGATTTTTCCTGCAGATCGGCGATGCGTTTTTCGATGTCTTTTAAGCGTTCTTTCGATTTTTCGTCGGTTTCGCGCGAAAGTGCCTGTTTTTCGATCTCAAGCATTAAAATCTCGCGTTCCAGAACGTCAATCTCGACCGGCAAAGAATCTATTTCGATGCGCAGTTTCGAGGCGGCTTCGTCAATCAGATCAATCGCTTTGTCGGGCAAAAATCTGTCCGTGATGTAGCGATTCGAAAGCGTCGCGGCGGCGACAATCGCCGAATCCGTGATGCGCACACCGTGATGAACTTCGTATTTTTCCTTCAAACCGCGCAGAATTGCAATCGTATCTTCGACATTCGGTTCGCCGACATAGACCTGCTGAAAACGTCTTTCTAACGCTTTATCTTTCTCGATGTATTTCTGATATTCGTTCAGAGTCGTCGCGCCGACGCAGCGCAGCATTCCGCGCGCCAATGCCGGTTTGAGCATATTCGAAGCGTCAATCGCGCCTTCCGACGCGCCCGCGCCGACCAATGTATGAAGCTCGTCAATAAATAAAATTATTTGCCCGTCAGATTTTTCGATTTCCTTTAAAACCGATTTCAGACGGTCTTCAAATTCGCCGCGATATTTCGCGCCGGCGAGCATTGCGCCCAAATCCAAACCGACGAGTTTTTTGTTTTTGATCGTGTCCGGCACATCGCCCGAAACGATTCTCTGCGCCAGACCTTCGACGATCGCCGTTTTACCGACGCCCGGTTCGCCGATCAAAACCGGATTGTTTTTCGTTCTTCTTGATAAAACCTGAATTGTCCGGCGAATCTCGTCGTCGCGCCCGATTACGGGGTCGAGTTTGCCTTTTCGCGCGCGTTCCGTGAGATCAACCGCGTATTTTTCCAACGCCTGAAAATTCTCTTCCGCGTTCTGGTCGGTAATTCGCGCACCGCCGCGCATAGCGGTCACGACCTTTTCGGCATCTTCTTTCGTGACACCGTTTGAGCGCAGAATTCGCCCCGCGTCGCCGTCTTTTTCAGCCGCGATCGTCAGCAAAAGATGTTCGGTCGAGATATATTCGTCCTGCATCGCTTCGGCTTCTTTCTGCGCTTCCTGAAAAATCGTGTTGATGCGCGAGGAAAAATACTGCTGACCGCCGGAAACCTGCGGAAAACGCGCGATTGCCGCGAGCGTATCGGTCAAAACCGTCTGCGCGTTCGCACCGATTTTGCCCAAAATCGGGCGCAAAGTTCCTTCTTTCTGCTCAAGCATCGAAGCGAGCAGATGTTCGGGTTCGACCTGCTGATTTTGATTTTTTTCGGCAACGCCGATAGCTTCCTGAACGGCTTCCTGACCGCGAATTGTAAATCTTTCGAATCTCATATCTCTAAATTATGAATGCTGAATGATGAATGCGGAATTTTATTCATCATTCAGCATTCCACATTCATCATTAAAATTATGCATTAGCCGTTTCCGACTTTGCTTTCGTGTCAATCGTTTTCGGCTGCGCTGCGCCGGTCGCTTTGATTTCGATGCGGCGCGGTTTGGCTTCTTCGCGTTTTGCCAGCGTCAAACGTAAGACACCGTTTTCAAACTCGGCGTTCGCGTTTTCTGACGAAACGGTCGGCGGCAGCGTGAACGAGCGCGTAAAACTTCCATAGCTTCTTTCGACGCGATGAAAATTATCGCCTTCGTCTTTTTTCTCGAATTTGCGTTCGCCGTGAATCGTTAAAACGTTGTTTTCAATCGAAATATCAACGTCTTCCGGTTTCATTCCGGCAAGCTCGGCTTCGAGAACGATTTCGTTTTGGTTCTCGAAAATATCAACTTGCGGACTCCACGCGCCGCGCATTAAATCGCTTTCGTCGCCGCGCGAAAAACTTGAAGCAAACAATCGGTTTACTTCATCCTGCAAACTTCGCATTTCACGAAATGGATCGTATTTGATGATGTTCATTGAAAGTTTCCTCCTAAAATATTTTTTGTGTTCGACTAGAATTGTAAATAAATTGTAGTCTGAAAACATAATAAAATCTGAGTGTATGATTGTCAAGTTAAAAAGCGAAAAATTTTTAGTTCGGAAAAATTCAACTTTTTCGCTTTTTTAGATGACACTTTGCGCTTTTGTCGGTTATATTTAGCGAGAGTATCTTTCCAAAAATCAAAGCCGAAACATTTTCACACATTCATATTTTCCGTGTGATTCGCGCGGCTAATTTTGTAAAAATGAAAATTCTTCGTGAAATTTTTTCGCCCTTAATTGCGGTTGCGGCGGCATTCATTGTCGGCGGCATCATCGTTTTGCTGATCAAAGACAATCCGTTTCAGACGTATTATGAGCTGGTCGGCAATTCGTTCGGCTCGCTCAAAGACCTCGGCTACACGCTCTTTTACATGACGCCTTTGATTTTTACGGGGTTGGCGGTCGCGGTCGCGTTTCGCTGCGGGCTTTTGAACATCGGCGCGGAAGGTCAATTATATGTTGCCGCTTTTGCGACTGCGTGGGTCGGCATCAAGTTCGGCGGCACGGTCGTCAATGTTTTCGGCAAACAGGAAGACTGGTCGTGGATGTCGCTGCCGGCATTTTTGCTGATTCCTTTATGTATGCTGACGGCGATTGCGGTCGGCGGATTCTGGGGCGCGATTCCCGGATTTTTGAAGGCGAAATTCGGTTCGCACGAAGTCATCAACACGATTATGCTGAACTTTATCGCCATCGCTTTGGTCAGCTATTTCACGCAGTATTATTACAAAGTTCCGGGCGACCCGCTTTTACAGACCGCGCCGATCGGCGAAGCCGCGCATATTCCGCGCATCAGCCAGTTTATTCCCGGAATGCCCGAATTCGTGCCTCTCAGCGTCGCATTTTTGATTGCGATTTTGATGTGCGTGCTGGTTTACATCTTTTTGTGGAAAACCAAATGGGGCTACGAGCTGCGCGCCGTCGGGGAGAATCCTTCGGCGGCGGAATACGGCGGAATTTCGCCGAAAAAACAGATCATTATTGCGATGACGATTTCGGGCGGCTTGGCGGGAATGGTCGCCATCGGCGAAGTTTTGGGCAGCCGGTATCTTTACTATCACGATTTTTCGGGCGATGTCGGATTCTGGGGAATCGCGGTCGCGCTTTTGGGCAGAAATCACCCGCTCGGAGTATTTTTCGCGGCTCTGTTTTTCGCCGTTCTCCAGCGCGGCGGGATTTTTGTGGACATCGAAACAAAATACGTTTCCAAAGATTTGGTCGAGGTTTTACAGGCGATTGTCATTTTGTTTGTGGCTTCTCTTCAAAGATATTCTAAAAAATAAATGAAAGTGAAAAAGTGAAAAAGTGAAAAAGTGAAAAAGAAAGTTGAGTGTTTTGAAGATTTATTTATTTGGCAAAAAGCAGTTGAGTTTGCAAAGGAAATTTATCTTCTGACTGAAAAGAAAGGTCTCAAAAACGATTACGGGTTAAAAGGGCAAATGCGGGATGCTGTGGTTGCAATTTCAAGCAATATCGCTGAAGGCTTTGAACGTCGCTCGCGAAAAGAGTATTTGAATTTTTTGAATATTGCCAAAGCGTCAGCGGGCGAAATCAGAAGCCAGTTATATGTTGCCTTTGAAGTCGGTTATATCGAAAAAGCCGAACTCGATCATTTAAAAGCCGAACTCGATCATTTAAAGGAAAAAGCCAGATTTCTTAGCGGTTCGATTACAAATCATATGATTTCAATAAATAACGCTGACAACTAAATAGACTTTTTCACGTTTTCACATTTTCACTTTTTCACACAGCAATTATATGGGCGAAATATTTTCTATTGCATTGTTTTTTTCGACGATCCGGTTTGCCACGCCGCTCATTTTTGCGGCGCTTGGCGGGATGTTTTCGGAGCGTTCGGGCGTCATCAATATCGCGCTCGAAGGCTTGATGCTGGCAGGCGCGTTTACGGCGGCGGTCGTGACATACGAAACATCGAATCCGTTCTTCGGATTGTTTTGCGGAATGATGGCGGGCGCGTTTCTGGCGTTTATTTACGCGGTTTCGGTGATTAAATTCGAAGCCGATCAGGTAGTTGCCGGATTCGGCATCAATATTCTGATGCTCGGGCTTCCCGCCCTGCTTTCGAGCGCGATCTACGATTCGGCGGGTTCGACCGAACAGATCGCCAAAGAGAATGTTCTGCCGTCGTTTTTCGACATCAACATCGCTTCGCTGCTGGCGTTCGCGCTCGTTCCGCTGTGCTGGTATGTTCTGTATAAAACGCCGTTCGGGTTGCGTCTGCGGGCGGTTGGTGAAAATCCGGCGGCGGCGGATGCGGCGGGCGTGAGCGTCGTCAAATTAAGATATTTCGCGGTCGTTTTATCGGGAGTCTTAGCGGCGGCGGGCGGCGCGTATCTGTCAATCGGACAATCTTCGCTCTTTACGCGCGGAATGACCGCCGGACGCGGTTTTATCGCGCTTGCCGCGTTGATTCTCGCAAAATGGAAGCCGGTTCCGGTAATGTTGGCGTGTTTGTTTTTCGGTTTTACGGAGGCTTTAACGATTCCGCTGGCAAGCTACAAACTGGCTTCGGGCGAAGTTGCATTGCCGGTTCAATTCGTGCAGATGCTGCCGTATGTTCTGACAATTATCGTGCTTGCCGGATTTATCGGCTTATCGCGCGCGCCGAAATCGCTCGGAATTCCATACAATAAAGAAAAGTAAACAAGCTATAACCGTTAAAAAAAGCGATAAGAAGTCTGGATTTTTCAAATAACGCAGCTTACGCTTATTCTTAAGAAACAATGCACACACCGCCGCTGTTTAATGATCTGCTGATTATTCTTTTGGTGTCTCTGCCGGTTGCCTTCGCCTGTCTGCGTCTGAAATTGCCCGTTTTGGTCGGATTTATGCTGACCGGAATTCTCATCGGACCTTACGGACTCGGGTTGATCAAGGAACTCGCCGCCATCGAAATTCTCGCCGAGATCGGCGTGATGCTTTTGCTTTTTACGATCGGTCTGGAATTTTCGCTGAAACGTCTGGCGGAAATGAAAAAGCTCGTCCTGATCGGCGGCGGTTTGCAGGTTTTGCTGACGATTGCCGCAACTGCCGCGGTCGCGGTTTTTTTCGGCAGAGAACTGAATCAAGCGGTTTTTTTCGGTTTTCTGGTCGCGCTTTCAAGCACCGCGATCGTTCTGAAAAGCTTTGTCGAACGTCACGAAGTTGATTCGCCGCACGGGCGCGCCGGCGTCGGGATCTTGTTGTTTCAGGACATCAGCATCGTTTTGATGATGCTGATGATTCCGATTTTGGGCGGGCAGGGCGCGTCCTCGTTCGGCGCGATTGCCAAAACGCTCGGCGGTTCATTGGTCGCGTTAATTATCATCGTTGCGGCAGCCGGTTTGCTGATTCCGATTTTGCTGAAACAAATCAGCAAACTTCGCAATCAGGAAATTTTTCTTCTCACGATAGTTCTGCTTTTTCTCGGAATTTCTTTTGTTACATCGCAATTCGGTTTGTCGCTCGCATTGGGCGCGTTCATCGCCGGAATGGTTTTGTCCGAATCGGAATTCAGTCATCAGGTGACGTCGGAATTTCTGCCGTTTCGCGATGTTTTCAACAGTATCTTTTTCGTTTCCATCGGACTGCTTTTGTCGGTCAGTATGATGTTTGAAAATATCTCGACCGTCGCCTTGTGGGTTTTGTTTCTCGTCGTCGGAAAGTTTCTGATCATCTGGACAGTCGTTCAGCTTCTGGGTTTTCCGCAGAGAGTTTCGGTGATGGCGGCGCTCAGCTTGGCGCAGATCGGGGAATTTTCGTTCGTGTTGGCAAAAGCCGGTAAAGGCGTGAGTTTATTGCCCGAAACCGATTACCAGAGTTTTCTGGCGGCTTCGATCATTACGATGATGGCGACACCGTTTATGATTTCCGCCGCACCGCATTTCGGTTATTTTATGCAGCGAGTTTTCAGGGACCGGGCTGACGAATTAACGCCCGAAACCGGCGAAGAGGAAATTCATCTGACATCGAGCGGCGGGCTTCATCATCATGTCATTATCGTCGGTTACGGTTTGAACGGGCGCAATCTGGCGCGTGTTCTGCGCTCGGTTGCGATTGCTTACACGATTCTCGATTTGAACGCCGAAACCGTCCGACGCGGTAAAGCAAATGGCGAAAAGATCAATTTCGGCGACGCGACGCGGCGCGAAGTTCTGCATCACGCGCATATTGACGAAGCCTTCGCGCTCGTGCTGGCGATGAGCGATCCGCAGGCGGCGCGGCGCTGCGTCCGGCAGGCGCGGCAGATAAATCCGAATCTGCATATCATCGTCCGCACGCGCTACACTTCGGAAATTACCGAACTCCTCGAACTCGGCGCGAACGAGGTGATACCGGAAGAATTTGAAACGAGCATCGAGATTTTTGCGCGCGTTCTGCAAACTTACGGCATTGACCGCAGCACGATCGAAAATCAAATCGGCAGAATTCGCCGGCAGGGTTACGAAATGCTGCGTTCGCCTTCGATCTCGCCGATCAATATCGGAAATCTGAACGCCGCTTTGCAGGCGGCGGCGACCGAAAGCGTCAAACTCGAAACAGGTTCGCCGGTCGTCGGCAAAACGCTTGCCGAGTTGGATTTAAGGGGAAAAACCGGCGTTACATTGATCGCCGTCGTGCGCGGAAACGAAACGAAGATCAATCCGGGCGCAAAATACGAACTCCGCGAAGACGACCTTTTGATCCTGCTCGGCAAGCCGGAAAAAATCGAAAACGCGATAAATTTTCTGCAAGCCGAAAGAGAAACAGACGGATTCAATCCGTAAAATTTTGGTAGTGAACTAAAAGAAATGCTGACGGGTATTTTTCAATTGCCTCCAACTTTAGTTCTACCGTTTATACACAAGTTCGTAAGTTGTTTGTTTGCAACATCGCTAAATATATGAGCAATGCGCTAAATCCTTTATTTGCAACAACGCTTAAAAGATGTGTATAAACGATAGAACTTTAGTTGGAGGTTAAGAGAAATGAAAACAAGGCTTTAGCCGAATAATAAAATTAAATAAATTCCGAATTGCTTTAGCTAAAGCTGATCGGATGATTGATATTTTTTCTGATTTTCGGCTCAAGCCAAAAGAATTGTTCTAATCAATCCTCCAACTGAAGCCAGCGGCAATTTATGAAATCATTATTTAAGTTCACTACCAAATTTTGGAGTGTTTTAACTTTTCAAATTGCCTTACCGTCTCAAATCCTGATAAAAAATTGAAAATCCATTTCCTCAAAGCCTCATCTTTGTGGTAAAAAATAATTCCTTTTGTAAGTTTATGAGCTACGAAAAAGCACAAGAAGCGGCGGAGTTTATCCGTAAGCAGTATGATAAAGAGATAAAGATTGCGCTCGTTTTGGGCAGCGGTTTGGGCGCGTTTGCGAATGATTTGGAAAATGCGGTGCGAATTCCGTATGAGGAAATTCCGCATTTTGCGCGTTCAACGGTCGAAGGTCACGCCGGTCAGTTGGTTTTGGGCGAAATCGGCGGTATCGCGGTCGCGGTTCAGCAGGGGCGTTTTCATTTTTACGAAGGCTATGAAATGTCGCAGGTCATTTTTCCGATGCGCGTTTTCGGTCTTTTGGGAATTGAAAAAGTCATTCTGACGAACGCGGCGGGCAGTGTGCGGACGAGTATGAAGCCGGGAAATCT
>JALHNX010000036.1 GCA_022843305.1 Pyrinomonadaceae bacterium
CCTGTTGTCGAAAGTCCTGATGCGTCAATCGAAAAAGTCTTTTCCAAAGCCGAAAGCGGCAAACTGCTTTCTTCAATTAACATCTGCAAATAAGGTGTCAGCATTTCATCGCCGAAATAGCGGAACATACTGTTATAGTGCGGCAATTCGGCAATCAAACCTTTTTTGTGCGCTTCTTTCAAATCGGTTGAAAATCTGCGTCCTGAAAAAGTCGAATAGACTTTGAAAACACAGGCAAACAAAATATCTTCAAGCGATTTGCGCGGTCTGCCGTTATATTGTGCGGGTTCGCCGATGCCTTTGCAGAGCGTCGAAAGTAATTCTTGGAATTGCGCTTTTTCAGTCGTTTGCGCTTTGTTGTAGGCAGTCCAGACTTGCTTATAAGTCTTTCGTTGTTTGGCGACTTTGGCGACTTCCAAAGTGTCGAGTTCGGCGATAAATTCTTGCTCGAATTTATATTCGACGGCGAAAATATGTTTACATTTCTGACGGCGAATTTCGTAATCAGGGCAAGAGCATTTTTGGGATTTCAGGCAGACTTGATAGCGTCTGCTTTTGCCTGATGCAGACGGAACAAACCACGTTCCGTTTTCTTCTTTTAATGTGTATCGTTTGGCGATGTCAATACCGCGTATTTCGCGGGGATTAAGTTGGTTTTCGTTCATTGTGCGTTCTCTCCTTTACTTGATTTTACAAGCGGATTTTGGCACAATAGAGTTTCCGACTAAGACGTGCCGAAATCACGCTTTGGTTTGAAATAACGCCGTTAGTTGTTAGTAGCAATTGACGGCGTTTGCTTTTTTCAAGCTAAGAAAATTATACGTTATTTTAGCTGAAAATACAAGGTAAATCATTGTATTTATTGAAGTTAAGTAAGATTTTTTAAGCTCCGAATTACTTTTGCCAAAGCCTTTGCTTGTGGTTCTGTTTTATCCCAAACATCATCAATCGCCTTTATCAGAATAGATTTTCCGGCAGAAATGTCTTTTCTTGCGACTTCGACAGAAATGTTCGCATACCCGCATATTCTTTTTACATTCTCAGTTACCTTTTTGAAATCCCCGCTTTTTACGCGAGAAACTTGTGATTGGTGCGTATTTGTTGCAACTGCAATACTTGTTAGCGTTACATCAGTTTCCTCTAAATACTTCCTGAATTGTTCTGCTATCTCAATATTGTTCATATCATTTATGCGAGTATGCAAAATAACCTTGCATACTCGCATAATAAATGAGATACTGTTCTTTAGTCAAATAGTTGTCGGCGCAAATTGAATCTTATTAGTTTTTGGTTTATTCTATTTCGTTTTAATCTTAAATTATCATTTTTGGTTTGTGCTGGTAAGTATTTGATAGCACAGATTTTATCGGTCTGCATTTATAATGAGTGAAGAACTAATCTCAAAAGGCTTAACAAACAACGGCGTAAAGATAGGAAACTACGAGTTTTATCCTATCGGCAATACGACTCTCAACCAGCTAAAAAAATACAAAATAATTCCGAGCCGCGATTATAAAGAATACGGAAAACGTGCGCCTGACGCTCTGCTTGTAGATAGAAGAAACAAAAACAGAATCAAAGTTATTCTCGTTATCGAGCATAAAGATTTGGGTAAATTCACCTCACAATCGGACAAGACTATTACCGCCCAACAATGCAATGATTTATGCCAAGAATTGAAAGCCGATGTCGGTATCGCAACCGATGGCAACAGTTTTGTTTGGATAAATCCTAACGAGCCGGACATTACCAACGAATATAACGATAGGACGACAAGCAAAAAGCGTAGCTACACAATCGTAAAAAATTCTAACGGAACTGATTTTATAAAAGAGTTTGTCGTTGACCAAAAAACAGATGAATTGGAAGTTACAAAACTGAATGTAAGGACTAGAGAAAGTCTTGGCAATCTGGAATTGATTAGGAAAAGCGTGTCGGCGGGAAATTCACAGATAGTCGAGGAAACGACTATTGATCCGTCAAGTTTAGCCAAACAGATTTGGCAAGATGTTTGGTCTGTTAGCGGAGCAACGCCTGAAAAGTGTCTTTATACTTTTGTCGAGTTATTTATTTTTAAGTATCTCAGCGATTTAGATATTCTTAACGAGGACGATAAGGGCAATAAAATAAATTTCAAACATATTTATTCTCTTTCGCCGGACGTAGCTTTTAAAAACTATTCTTATAACGTGCGCGAATATCTTAAAACAATGTTCCCGCCCGATTCTTACGATAACACTACAATCATAAACGGAACGGTCTTAAATCCCGAAGTGCCGGAACATAGCAACGTCTTTTATAAAATCTTGAAGAAGTTTGACGACTTCGGGGAAATGAAAAATATTGACCCAAGTTTTAAGTCAAAAGTTTTCGAGAACTTTATGAAGGAAAGTATCAGCAAGAAAAATTGGGGACAATACTTTACCCCAAGAAATATTGTTGATGCCGTAATTGAGATTTCGGATATTGAAAAACTACCCGAAGGCGCGGAAATTTGCGATTGCGCTTGCGGGGTCGGCGGATTTATTTTAGAGCCGATGAGAGTTAAAGCCGATGGCGTTAATTTCTATTATCAGGTAAAAGGCGATGACATAAAATCACGTTACAATTTTCACGGATTTGACAAAGGCTTTGAAAAAGAAGAACAACTTACGATTATTTTGGCAAAAGCAAATATGCTGATTTTCGTTTCCGAATTGTTAAAGAATAATCCGACAATTTCACACGAATTTTCCAGATTGTTCAATTCTACTTTCAAACTGTTAAGCAAGACAATTCTCGGAACACTTGCCCAAACTGAAAAAGACCGATACGACCTGATTTTTACAAATCCGCCATACGTTACTTCTGGAAGCAGTAATTATAAGGATGCCATTAAAAATGACAGCACGTTAAAGGAATTTTACAAAATTAACGCTATCGGCGTTGAAGGCTTGTTTTTGGAATGGATTATTCGCAGTTTGAAACCTTCCGCAAAAGCCTTTGTTATTATTCCCGATGGCATCCTAAACAGACCGAAAGATGAAAGACTCCGAGCTTTCATCAAAGACGAGTGTATTATTGATGGAATTATCTCATTACCGAGCAACGCTTTTTACACTACGCCGAAAAAGACCTATATTCTGGCAATTACAAAAAAATCAGGAAAAAGCGAAATTGAAAGAAAAGAACAAATTCAAACCGAGCCTGTTTTTACATATTTAGCCAGCAATATCGGCGAAACTTTAGATGTTAATAGATTTCCGATTCCCGAAAATGATTTAACGGAAATGGTTAGCCTGTTTAATCAATTCAAAGGCGCGAAAAGCAGTTTTGAGCCTATTGGCAAGAATAGATGTAAAATTCAGCCGATAGACTTATTCATTCCCAAAGAACGCTGGTCTGTTGATAGATGGTGGAGTAAAGACGAGCGTGTCGAATTAGGGGTTGAAGAAAAAACCATCATTTTGACTTTAGACGAGTTCAAAGAAAAGGTTCAGGATACATCGGAAAAAATGAAGGAATTGCTCTCTATTGAAATGGCACTTCCCAAAAATGTTATAACCAAGACTGCTGGTGAAATTTTTGACTTCACACAAAAAATGAATAAAACGAGCTTCACAAAAGCATTTGTCAACAAAAACAAAGGCGATATTCCCGTTTACAGCGCGTCTAAAAACCCTGATGAAGTCGGTTACGGTTATGTTCGGGATAATATCGAAGGCGTTCAATATTTTGAAGATATTTTGACTTGGAATGTGGATGGCTCAGTCGGCAAGGCATTTTTCAGACGAGGTAGATTTACGTTATCGGAAAAAGTTTTCCCTTTGATTTTGCTTGATGAATGGAAGGGTCTTCTCGACCACGACTACTTAAAAGTTGTGTTAGAGAAGAGAGCAATCGAAGCGGGTTTTACTTTTACCAACAAAGCCGGAAAAATCTACCTGAAAGATATAGTCATTGAAATTCCTGTTGACGAAACCGGACAAGTTGATTTGAAAAAGCAACAGGAAATAGCAAACGAGCATAAACGGCTTGACCTGATTAAAAAGCAACTAAGCGAAAATTTAGAAGATATTTTTGGAGTCGAAATAGATTTCCAAGAAGTTAAAGCCTAGATTTTACTAGGCTTTTTTTACTTTTGAGGCAAGTTTAAGCACTTATGAGGCAAAAACGACTTTTGAGGCAAAGCCATAAATATCTTGAAACGGCTGTTACGCTAATCGTCGGAAGCGGTTTTTACTGGGACGACCGCTGGCATACAAAGGTAGAACTTAAGGCACAAAACTACAAACACGTAAACGATAAAACAAAAGAAAAAATGAAATCAGCGTGGTCGCTGATTTGCCAACATATCACAAACAAATACCCTGAGTGGCAAGATAAAGAGGCACAAAACGTGCCGATTAGCTACCTGCACAGAGAGCCAGGGGATGTAAAGTTTTTCTAAAAAGTGTAATCACTTAAAATCAACATTCCTACTATTTAGTTGAAAACTTAACCAAACTGTGCTACCTTAACAATATAGCCCGCGATGTTATCAAACGTCGTGGGCTATTTGTCTTTTAAAATCAGCCTACAACAAAAACGGAGCGAGGCGATTGAAAAAGTTTCAAGGTCTTTCAATCGCCCCTGACGCAAATTAACCAAGTATAGATTGGCTAATCTACGGTGCAAGGATTTTAGCAGGGATTAGCGAAAAATAAAAAGAGGCTACTCCCGATGGAAAAAGAAAAAGTTGAAAAATGGTATCAGTCAAAAGCATTGCTAATAATCGTGTCGGTCGTGATGAGTTCTGTTTTGTTTATGCAGAATCTGAGCATACAGCAGAATCAGACACGAATTGACCACCGATTAAACACGAAGGATGTTTATTTTCAAAAAAGATTGATAGACGGCGCGAAGGAACGCGAAAAGGCATATCTGGATATGCGGCACTGGGGCGAAAGAGTTTTGAATCATTGTTTGACCGCAAAATGTGAACTGCCGAACGATTTAACGCTTTTGCCGCCGTCCAAACAGTTCGACAGTCTGGAAAGTATTTTAACGAGGAGTAAAGAGTAATATGGCACACGATCTAATAATTATTCTCGACCGCATCGAGCGGCTCAAAGGCGAGGACGGCGGCGGCGGCACTCTCGGAGAACTGAAAACTCTGGCTATCGCGCTCGACGCAAGGTTTTCGCCCGAATCTCTCGAAGCGCAAGCCGAAGCCGCGCACGAATGGCTTCATAATTTACAACACGCGCTCGAATACGCCGACAATACTTTTTCGGCACTGGTCAACGAATGTCCGGCAATCTGAAAATGAGTCTGAATCTGCATCCTATTTTAATCACAATCGACGGCATTAAAACGGTGTTGTTCGCGGGCGTGTCGTGGCTGGCGGGTTGGATTGCGGGCTTTGCGATTCAGTCAAGCGTTCCGAGCGTTGAAAAGCTGTCGTGGTTCGAGCATCCGGCGGTGATTGCCGGACTGGTCGCGGGCGTGATGACGGTGATCGTAACGATCATTAACCGCTTTTATCAAAAGAGCGACAAACGCACCGAAGCCGAAAAGGAACGGGCTAACAATCACACGACCTTTTCAGAAAAGATGCAGGAGTTGGCGCAGACGCAAACCCAAATCTCCTTCACCGAACTGACGCGCCTTCACGAACGCGAGGTCAGAGTAATCACCGAGAACGCCGAACGCGAAAACAGGCTTTGGAAGCGCGAATACTCGATCAAATCGAGAGGCGAATTTGAAGGCAGAATCCGCGCTCACGCCGCATTAAACGAAGCCGACCGATTGAAAAGTCATATTTTCAAGTGTCATAAAATAATGTCTGACAATAACATTACGATCCCTGAGTTTCAGGAAAAATCCGGCGATGAAATTATGGCGGAGGTCGCCGTTCAAATGCTCACTTTCAAGGATGATTTACTGGACAGATACGAACGGGCGATGGAGAACAAGGACGAATGAAAACTTTATTTATGTTAAACACCGCATCATTAGTTTTCCAATTAGGTTTAATCCTCAGCGGCACGACATTAAACGCCGGATGGTTCGCCTTCCAAGCGTTCGCCGTCGTTGGAGTTTACACGCTGATGCGCCGTCCGCCTGATAAAGAGAAAACCGTCGCGTTCGGTTGGCTTGCTCTGCCTTATGCGCTGATGCTTTTAGGTCTGGGAGGGTTGATTTGGATGATGAAATGGGAATAAAAGCCGAAAACCGCCAAACTTTTCACGACGAATTTCTCACGCCGTTAAGAAATCTGCGCCATAAAATCGCGCATTGGTTCGGGTGGAACACGGGCGCGGTCGCTACTTGGCACGGCAAACACGGCGTTTTGATGGTCGGTTTCAAGTGCGGTATTTGCAAAAAAGTGAGTGGAGTTGAAAAAGTGCCAACGCATATTTTCCCGTTCAATAAAGAATATGAATGAACCGCCCAAAATCACCATCACCCGCTCAGGCGAAACTTTCACCGCGCAGATTGACGAACGCACGGGCGAAGGGCTAACAGAAATGGACGCGCTTGATGATTTGCGACCGAAACTGATGATACGGGAATGGAGTTATGCGGTAGTGGAGAAAGGTAAGGCGGAAATAGTGAGGGATTATGAGTGAACGCGATACCGGCATCGCTATCGGGATGCTGATAATGGCAGGGATTTTTATAATGTCGTATTTTATAGACGTTTTCTGGAAGTGGTTTTTTATGAGGAAATATGGCGAAAAGAAACGAAAAAACATCTGACGAAATCGCATCCATCGCTTTGAAAAATCCTTTGTCTTTAACGCCGAAGGAGATTCAAGCCGTGTGCGGCTCGGTTCTGACGCAGAAGGAACGCGACGACGAACGAATTGAGAAACTAATTAACAAAACAAAAGGGGAATGAAATGTTAGAAATATTATTTTGGGTTTTTTGGATTTTAGGCTTGCTCGGCGGCGGGTATTTGAATAGAAGCAATTACGGATTTTTAGGAACTTTCGGAATTGTGTGGTTACTTTTATTGATTTTAGGATTGAAGGTTTTTGGATTTCAGTTGAATTAAAAGATGGCTCAGAAGAAACTTAAACCACAGCACCAGATAATCGTTGAAGAAGTGGCGAAAGGTAAAACTCAGCGCGAGGCTTATCTTAAAGCGTATCCACAAGCGTCAGTCAAGACCGCCGACGTGAACGCTTCAAAACTACTAAGTTCCGCTAAGTTTTCAGAGGCTTTGCAGAACCGCATCAATCGCGCATTATCTCACCACCAAGTTACACCCGAAGAGGTTATCGGTTCGGCGGTTTTTAATATGCGAGCGTCAATGGATGACCTGATAGATGAAGAAGGTTTTTTTGATTTAACAAAAGCCAGAGAAACAGGTGCGATAGATTTAATAAAAGAAATCGAGTTTGTTCAAACTGTTGATTTGGAAACAAATGAAAAAATTGTTAAACACAAGGTTAAATTTGAATCACCTGCCGCCGCCCGTAAAGAAGTAGCTAATTACATCGAGGTTGAAAAAGCACCGAAACCGCCTGACAATAATGCGGACATCGCCCGCAGATTGTTGGAAAAAGCGTTAGAAAACGGCGCACCGCGAGATGAAGCCGTCAAATATATAGTTTCTTTGGGATATAGCGAAAATGCCTTTGGATAGTTGGGAATGGAAGACTGTGATAGATGATGAACACGCCAAACTCAAAGGCGGCGCGGTCGAAGTGTCGAAATGGCTCGCCGCGCCTGAAAACTTCCAACTGAAATCAGCCTTAGAAACCGCTTCGACCGCATCGCAGTGGATAAAGCCCGAACAGGACAGAATTTATTCTCTGTTGGGCGAAGCCAAGAACGACATTGAGAAAAATGCGCGATTGTTCCAAATCGAATACGTCGAAAAGTATCTAACGAGAGCGGAAACCATCGCTAAAAAGAGATTGGCTTATTTCAAAACGCTTCAAACCGAAGCGGACATTGAAGCCGAAAAGTTACTCATCAAGTCGGACACATCGCACTGGTTTGAATACTACGCTTTCGGCTACGATCCAAGAGCGCGAACGCAGTTGAGTATAGTCCCGTTCGCACTCTTTCCCAAACAAAAAGAACTTCTCGACTGGCTCAATAATCTCGTCTTTTATCAGCGTAATTCAGGGCTTATCGAAAAAGCCCGCGACGAGGGCGCGACCGAAACGCTTGTCAGATGGGGAACGTATCACTGGCTGAACACGAACGGATTCTCGATGCTGTTATCAACCAGAAAAGAGGACGAAGTTGACGCGAAGAAGAATCAGAATACATTGTTTGAAAGAATCCGCTTTCAGATCAGGTTACTTCCGGCGTGGCAATATCCGAAAGGCTTTGACGTTGAACGCAGTATGCTTTCGACAATGAAATTAGCCAATCCCGAAAACGGCAATACGCTTTTAGGCGAAGCACCTGTCGAGAATATGGGGCGCGGCGGTCGCGTAACGTGCGCGATGCTCGACGAATTCGCGTTCTGGAGTTTTGCAGGCTATCCGCAGTATCGAAGCCTCAGCCAGACGACCGACTCCATCATTATGCCGTCATCGGTTGCCGGACGTTTGAATCAATATGCGGACATTGCTTTCGACGGCGTGACTCCGAAGTTCGTGATGGACTGGCGAGATAATCCGTTCAAAGACAAACGCTGGTATGACGCGTTGCCGTATGGATTTATCAGCCCGAAAATGTCCAAAACGACTATCGCGCAGGAAGTTGACCGCAACTACGACGCATCACAACCCGGCAAGGTCTGGCAATGCCCCGAACCGTATGTGTTCATCACTCAAAGCGAATTCCTGAAACCTTTCGAGGCGGCGCATCTTAAACATCGTTTCTTCGATTCCAACGGAAAATTCAAGATTCCCGACGACTGGCGCATCGTCAGGACATCGGACTACGGCAAATCGCAGGGACACGAATGGAGCTATCTGCTCGGCGCACAGCCGCGAGCGAATTACCCGTTAGCGGACACACATTTCATCTTCATTTCCCGAACGCTCGAACCGACGGGATTACTGACATCCGAAGCCGTTCGCCTGTGGACGGAATGGGAAAGAGAATTGAGTCTGCGCGATATGGCGAACAAATGGACGCACAAACCTTCGGCTAATTTCAACTCGCACGAACAAAAGGAACTGAGAGAGGTTTTACTCAAAACCTACGGCGAATCGTGGATCGCGTGGGACACAGACTACCAGACGGGAATCGAAACCATCGAGGACTGGTGGACACCGACCGACGAGTTGGAACAGAATCCGTTCCGCCCCGAATTATACGGCAGATGTAAATTAGTTTTTGTTGCACCCGACGATGAATACCGGTTAGCGTTCAATGAAAGATTGAATTCTTATTTCGTGACGGTTTCCCAAAGCGAGAAAGGATTCAATCAGGCGCGAAAAGAGATCGCCGCTTATCACTATCCGATGTCTGAATTAGGGAAAGCAAAGAAAGATATGCGACCCGCGAAAGAGTTCGACGACATTATTGACGCGATTCGCGGTTATGCCGTCAACTGGAACAGAAAGCCGAACGATCTGACGGAATTCGAGAAGGAAGAAGAAAAACTTCAGCCGAAACTTCAGTTGACGAATATCTTAGCCGAATACGAAGCGGGCGAAATCTCAGGCAGACAGAAAGCGCAGTTGCTAGACCGCCGCCAGCTCGCAACGGCGATCACGGCGAACCGCGAGAAGTTGAAGCAGATCGTGAAAAGGAGCAGGAGATAGATATGGAAACGGCAATCATAATTTTAGGCATCATCGCGGGCGCATCGGTTTTATCTCTGATGTGGCTCGGTAAACTGTATGTTGACGCGCAGAAGGTCAGGCAGACCGAACGCGAATATTTGACGAACAAGTTCGAGCGCGAACGCGAAACTCTGACACTCAGATTCAACACCGAGCGCGAACAACTGCTTGACCGTCTATTGAAACGCAACGGTGTCAGCCCGATTCACGAAGAAAAGAAAGAGCAAGTGCCGTTCGTCATCGAAAGCGCACTCGCCCGCAACGCAAGAATTAAAGAGGGAAAGGAAAATCCGAAAGCGAGGATTAAAGTAAATGAATAACATCAACCCGCCCGTGATGGGCGAAACCTACACGCCAATTTTAGAGAACGACGACGCGAGAGAATCCGCCGCGTCGGAGATATGCAAATCGTCGTCCATCACGGCTTATCTGAACAAGATCGCCGACGATTTCTATTCACGCGACCGCGAGAACGAAGACCGCAAGCGGCAGAAGCGGCGAACGAAAAGACTTCGGCGATATATGACGGCAGACCACAACGGCACGATCACCGAAGGCGGCGACTGGAACGATCTCACCGATACGGGCGACGAGTATTTCGCCGACCCGAAACTCAATACTTATCTGGCGACGATCAAGCCCGAACTCTTACAGGCGAAAACGCGCTTTCTCGTCAAACCGAAACAGTCCAACGAGATTAAATACCGCCGCGTGGCGGACTTTCTGCGCGAGAACTTTGAACTCTGGCTGGCTAATGCTTCCTCGATCAATAAACGCCAGAGAGAAATAATGTGGAATCTTTTGCCCGCCGGAGATTCATACCGCTATTTGTTTTTGAACGAAAAGAAACTGGCGCGGATGATCGAAAAACCCGTCGCAGTCAAAAAAGAGGTCAAGGCGACGACGGGCGGATCGTGGGCGTGTCCGATCTGCGCGGCATCGGGAATGCTCTCCGATCTCGATATGAAAGAGGAATCGGAATCGGTTATCTGCCCGCAATGCCAATTCGAGCAAGTTAAGGTCAATCCGCGCATCACACAGTCATTCGAGGATGTCACGGAAACCGAAGACGTGCCGATGTTCGATCTCGACTTTGAAGTGCCGGACGCGAACGAAATGACCGTCATCTGGACATCCGACGAGATAGACGAAGCATTGGCGGTCATCTGGACAAAAGATATGCCGCGCTGTTTGATTCAAGACGCATTTCCCGGCAAGAAAATTCCGAAAGGAAACACCGACACCGACACCAACGACACGCCCGATTACCTGAGCGGCAATGACGACGATAAGATGGAAACCAACACGGAAATGGTCAGAGTCCAGAGGATATGGCTCAACCGTTCGGTCTATCAGAGCGCGAAAACGACGAAAGACGAACAAATTGCCGTCGGCGAAGGCGAAGAAAAGACCTTAAAAGTTCCCGCCGGTTCGACGATTTTGAAGGAAGTTTTCAAAGAAGGCTTGTATTTCATCCGGGCGGGCGAAAAGACTATCTTACAAACTTACGAGCAGTCAATCGCCGATGTCTGGACGCATTCGGTCAACGAGATCGGACACAACGGCTACGGCACGGGCGAATGGGAAATGTTGGAGTTACAGTTCCAGAAAAACGAAGCAAGAACGAACCGGATGCAGAAATTGCTCTTAGATTCTTTCGAGCCGACCATCGAGCGCGGCGGATTCATTGACTCAATGCCGAATCAGCCCGGAGCGCGAATCGTCGTCAACGACGCGCCGACCGATATGAGTTTAGATAACATCGTTTCGCGTGTCCCTGCCGCCACATTCCCTGCCGAAGCGACCGAGATGGAACGGCAAATTGACGGCGATATGCAGGCACGGCTAGGCGCGATGTCAACCGGCGCGGCTGACCTGCCCGATATGAACGCCGTCAAAGGAACGGCGAGCGGCTACCGTCAATACCAGAATCACACGATGGAACGCCGCCGACCGCTTTTACAGATGATGGCTGAGAATCTGGACGCGAAACTATTTTATCAATACTGGAAGGCGTTCCGTGATTATCAATCACCGGCGGCGGCAGAATCTTATTTTGACAACTATCCGAAAGAGGTTGTCGAATGGTTTTTTGAGATGGATGTCAGGCGTGATTTCGAGGTGACGGTCGTTCCGAATTCCTTTATGCCGAAAACGACCGAGCAGAAGCAGATGGAGTTTCAGAACAAATACGCCCTGCTCTTACCGCTCTATCAAGCCGACCCGGAAAAGGCTGAATTACTCGAAAAAGAAATAAACGCACTTTACGGCGGCGAATCTCAGGACGAGCAGAACGAGGAACAGACTGAGGCGCAGCTGCGATTAGACCGTGTGATCGAAGCCGCCGAAGCCATCGAAAAAGGACGGACAAATCTAGGCTTGGGCGTAACGGACGCGAACGGATTTGTTTCATTGCAATTAGTTCACACGGCACTCGCGCAGGCGACCAAACTGTGCAAAACTCTCCAGACTCCCGCCGACCCGTTTCCCGACAAACCGATAGATGTTCTTTTGGATGAACACGAACAAATCATTGACGTTTATCAGGACTATCTGCGAAGCGCGACCGGACGACAGTTAAGCCAGTTCACGCGCACGGTCATCAAGGCATTGATAGTTGTTCACTCGCAAGCCGCGCCGCAAAAAGAGATTTATGTGCAGAGTTTATTTAATCAGATTCAATCGGCAAACAACGAATTCCAGATGGCGGAACAGTTGAAAGCCCAAGAAATGCAGATGGCGATGCAGGCACAGCAAGCCGAACAGCAGAATCAGATTCAAGGCGAACAGCAGGCAATCGAACAGGAAGCGGCGGAAACCGAAATGATGAACAAGCTCGCCACCAAAGACGCGGAGAATCAGATGGACAGGGAGCAGGCGGAAGTCGAAGGCTCGCAAGCCATCGGATTGGAGGTCGCAAAACAAGCAGTTAAAGCAGAAAATGAAGTCTAAACAAAACCACAAACCGCCCAAAGAACGCCTCGAAACGCTCGCATCGGTCGCGGGGCGCAACATCAATCTGTCTATCGCGTCCGAACTGCTTGAGATGGAGCGGCGTGTCGAGAGATTGGAAAGAGTGTGTCGAAAACTGCTCAATATGCAGAAAGTGTCGGCGGATGTAGGAATGGAGAGTTGATTTATGGGAACATATATACTAATCGGCGGTAGTAAGGACGGCAAATTTTGGTCAGTTCCAGATAGAGATGCGGAGTTGCGGTTTCCTGTTTATGAACCGACTAAAATAACGGACAATCCGGGCAAGTCGGTCAGTTTCAAAACAGAATCGTATTTTCTTGAGCCGATGGCGACAAAAACAACGACCTATTGGTTTTACAGGCACGAATCTTTAACGCTTGATGGCGCATTGGTAAAATTGTTGAAGGACTATTCGCCTAATAACCAAATAGCTTTTGATTTAGATGTTTTGCTTGATGATGTTCAGAACCGGATTACTTTCGATAATGCACACATCGGACGGTTTAATGATGAATTATCTAAAAGAGTGCGTGATATGCGACAAAAATTACTTGAAGTTATCGTAGAAATAGTTTAGATTAATTTCAGACGGGAAACCGTTCACACAATTTAACAGCCATCGCGGAAATTAGATTTCCGCACCGAGAAGGCTTGAATGAGGAAAGAATTAGATTCTTTCTTGATTCAAGCCTTTTTGTTTTGCTCGAAACCGTCCCGTGCGGTCAATCACGGCGTAAAAATATGAGTAAAGAAATTGAGAGAGAGCCTTTCGACGTTACGGAAGAATCTTTCGACGCGATATTAAACGACGTAGAAGCGGAGTCCGACACGCCGCCGGAGGAGTCGTCGCCTTTAGATGAAAGTGTTGAGCTAACCGATGCGGTCGAAAGTGAAGCGGATGAAACCATCGTGGTCGAAACCGAAGAACCCGAAACTGCCGAAGACCCTGATAAAACCGAAGAAGAAACAGAACCTGAAAAGGTCGAAGAAGCCAGAGAAGCTGAAAAGCCCGATTCCGAACTGCTCGTTGAAAAGGACGGCAAAACGTATGATTTCACGTCCGCGCCCAAAGAAATGCGCGAGGTCGTCAAATCACAAAACCGTCTTGTTAATGCTTTTGTGAGAGATAACATCGAAGCGGTGCAAACCGAACTGAGAAATCTCTCGCCGTCGTCTTACGAAAAACTCGAACAGACGATAATCAACAAAAGCGCGACGGTTCATCCTGATAAATGGTCGGAGTTTCTGGTTACAAACAATCCGAAAATCGTGATGAATGCTCTGCTCGCACCATTCGCCGACCCGACCGACGCGGACGGACTTAAAGATGCCGACCCGAAGCTGATCGCCGAACTTTACCGCGTTTTCCGCGAGGAAAGCGAAGAAGGTGAGGAATTACGGACGCTTCTGGAACTCCGCAGTCCTGAATTCGGCGCGAACCCGCTACCGAAACTGACTCCGGCTGAAAAGGCGGAACTCGAAGAGCTAAGGCGCGAAAAACAGCAGCAGTCCGCCGGCGACACGACTAAAGAAACTCAAAAAGTTTACGAGGAAGTGTTCGATTATGTGGACACGGCGACGATTATGCCGATTGTCAAGCAATTCGGGTTGATGCCCGAAGCGTCCGACTCGCCCGAAGTGACCCGCGAAAAACGCCGCGTCGTCAATTCGCTGGCAGGCATTATTGACACCGCCTTACAGGAAGACCCGTCAACCGCCGATGACTACAGGGCACTGCTCGTTAAAATCGAAGCCCGCGACAAAGCGGGAGCGATGGCGATACTTCCCGCCTTGCAGCAGAAGATGGAAGAGGAAGCTATTTCATATTTGAGTTTTATCAAGAATTCGCAGACCGCATCTCTGAAACAAAAACACACAGCGGCTAAAAAACCGCCGACCGCCCTTGCCGCCGCAGGAAGCATCGTCCCGCCCGTTTCAAAGCCTGTGACTTTAGCAGAACGCCTCGAAACGCAGTCGGATGAAGATTTCTTACGCGCAATGGGCATTTAAAGGAGATATATGGCAGAAGTTTCAACCCTGACAGCGTTAAACACGCTGATCCACAAACAATTTTCAAAGGACGTTATCACGACGCTCGACCAGAGCGCGGTAATGTTCAACTGGATGAAGACCGTTGAGAGTGAAAAACTCAACAGTCAGGGGAAATCGTTCCCCGTCCAAATTGATCGCGGCGGTTCGATTAAAGGCGCGGCGGAATACGACGATTTTCCCGATGCCGTCGCCCCGTCCTACGACGACTGGCTTCCGCAGTTACGATACGTTCTTTCAACAGGTGCGTTCTCGCACCGCGCCTTAATTCAAAACGGAATCTCGGGCGTGAACGGCACGAAATCCATCATCGGCATCGGCAAGGAACTCGGACAACGAATTCAGGATGAATACGAAAGTTGGATCAAACGGCTTTCGGCGGCGTGTTACCGCGACGGCAAGGGCAAGATTTCATCCGCCATCACCGCCGTTACGACCGGCGCGGCGGGAACTTTCACGGTTGACCCGGCAACGGCAGATTATTTCGTTGATTTATTTTCAATCGGTCTGCCTATCGAGTTCCGCACGGGCGGCGGCACGGTTCACAACCAGTCCGGCGCAGACCCGGTTTCAATCGTCACGGCGGTCAACCGCGATACCGGAGTCGTGACCTGCGACAACATCCCGACCGATGCCGCAATCGGCGATTTCCCCGTCTATTCCGGTTCGTGGGATTTATTCCCGCACGGGTTCGAGTCGAACATTCAGAATCAGGACACGACCGTTAATGGTCTGGACGTAACGGGGCTTTCGCAGCTCAAATCATTGGTTCAAAGCCGGTCTGGACGCGCTTTTTCGATCAAGGACATTAACCTTGCGAACATCCGCGCAATGCGTTTCGGCGGCGTGAACAACAAACTGACCGATTACGCCTTTTTTATGAATCCGACGCTTTACAACTCGGCTTTGAACGAAGCCTACGACCAAAGCACGATTCAGACGGGCGCAAACAATCGCGGCAAAGTTGATTTGCTCTACGATTCTTATGAAATCGGCGGTCAGCGTGTTTATCTGGACAACGACGCGCCGCGCCGCCAACTTATCGCCTTGAAGAAATCCACCTGGAGATTCTTCTACGCGATGAAGCCGGGTCTGGTCAAAACCGGCACGAACGACGAATATTTAGTCCTTCAAAACGCCGTTTCGGGAGTCGGTCACAGAACCGGATACAACTTCTATATGGCGGCGGACTACAACATAATGACGCTCAATCCGGCGGCGAACTACCGCCTGCCTGAATACGACATTTCCGATACTTACTTTTAATTAACCGATGGGTGAGATGAGTCAGGAAATTCCTGACTCATCCTTTCATCTTTAAGGAGAATAACAATGAGCAGCAGATATTTTAATACGGCAAAAAATCGCTATTTCGGAGCAGGCGCGGGTCGGGCGGCGAACGGCGTAATTGCCGACGAATCGGGTTCGGGCGGGCTTCAGTTCACGACTTTGAGATTCACCCGCATTCCCGTGACGGTCGGCAACACGACCGGCGCATCTTTCGGCAGTCTGAAGATATACGACTTTTCGTTAGGGCAGATTCGTCTGCACGGCGGACGGGCGAATCTGACTTTCAACTGGGCGGGACAGGACATCGCGGCGGGCGGTTCGGGCGATTTTTCACTCGGCACGACCGCGACGGCAGACGCATCGCTCGCCACCACCGAAGTTGACATAATGCCTTCGACCGCGATGCTCGACCCGTTCGTTGCAGGCATCGGCACGGGCAGGGGCAATCTGGTCGTCGCAACGAGCTTTGACGGCACGGGAACGGCGAAAGATATGTTTCTGAATATCATCATTGACGATGCTGACGTGGCAGATGCCGCATCCGACATCGTTCTCGTTTCAGGCACGATTATCGTTGAATGGGCAAATTACGGAGCATAGATGATTCTTTATCCCGAATACAGAGGAAATCCCTCGACGTGGAAACCCGTGCGGCTTCCCGCCATTCCCGAACGGCTGATAAAAGAAATGCAGTCGGTCGGCACGGTGGCGGGACTGCCGCGTTTTCGCATCGTGGACGGCACAAAAGCGACCCTCAACTACGAAGGCGACCCGGAACTGCCGCGAGGCACTTATCTTCAATACGCGGCACTGATTAACGTCGCACAGCCCGACGGGTATATGTATGCCGACGGCGAAACGTGGAAAAAGGTTTCGAGAGCATCGGATGTGCCTTCGGGCAAATTAGCCGTTCCCTCGACAACCTACACGGATTTCGGGATGCCGCGCTATATGGTCGAAGTTTACCGCGATGCCAGAGAACCGGGCATCGAAGAATCGGGCTACGTCTGGGCGTGGACGGTGGATATGCGCGAGCAGACAACGATTGACGGCGAACGGGCGGAAATCTCTTTGTTCAGGATGCCGTCGGCGTTCGACATTGAACACGCACGGCAACTGCTGAGAATAATCGAGATGTCAACCGTCGAATCGAACAAACAGTCGAAACAGAAATTTATGGCGAAACGCGAGAATCGTGCCGCCGCCGAGAAAGAAATAAGGAGGGAACGAAGCGCGGAAGCAATCGAAAGACTCGTCCGCGACGAATTATAAAATTATGGAAACTATCAGAAGAACACCGTTAGCGGAAACGCCGCAGTCGGCAACCGCGCAGATGACATCGAGAGCGAACCGCTCGGCAACGCAGTGGCTTTTTAATCCCTTTTCGGTCGCCGACACGACGAATTGGGCGGTTACAACCGGAGTCGGGAAACTCGCCATCGGCGGACTGACCAAAGTTACCAATGTAACCGAACAGGTTGCGCCGAACAAATCCAAGCGCGGCGAACAGGTCGTGTATGACTCGACGTTCAACTTTTCGGGTTATGTCGAGAACGAAAGATTCGCGCTGAACATTGCCAACGAAATCGTCAACAACTACCCGCGCAGAGTGCATCGAATCCGCGCATTGGAAGGCGTTGAAGACAATAAACTGGTCGCGCAAATCGAAGAAATTCTCCTGGGCGAAGAAATGGCGGTCGCCTACATCGAAGGCGTATCAGAACCCGTTCCCGTTTTAACCCAAATGCTCGAAGTCCTGAGATACAATATGCGCGAGGTCAGCAAGACAGATTCGCCGCAGAAAGCATTATTGCTTGCCGTCGGCAAAGAATTCGAGTCAACTATCGCCGACAATATCAAATTGGCGATTGACGATTTGAAAACTCCGCAGCAGGATGTCGCCTCGAAAAAACGCGCCGGTTTCGATGTGAACGCGAAACGCAATTTTCTCGCATTGGGCAAACCCGTGCCGGAAGTTAATCTTTCGATGGGCGACCAAACATCCGCACAGCAGGCGTTAGTGAACGAGCGAACTTTGAACGCATTGGAAAAGCTCAATTCTTTAATGGGCGGCGACGACGCGGTGGAAGGCATCGTTGACGAAACGACTGTTGTTAAAGATGAAGATTTGCCCGAAGGTTTTTTAACCGAAGCCGAAGGCAATCAGCTTGCGGCGATAATCGCGCCGAAAGAAGTCGAGATGGAATTCGTCCCGCATCCGAAGATCGTTACAACTTCGCCGTTATCCGACAAGCAGATGGAAAAGGCGGAAGAAGCGGCAAAGGAAGAAGAAGCCGAAGAAGCGGAAACCGTCGAAACCGACACACTTTCGACGACACCGACCAGATGTGCGGCAACCACCGCGTCGGGTAATCAATGCAGTAATGATGCCGTCAAAGGCTCGAAATTCTGCCACATCGAAGCGCATCAAAAACAATGATTCAAACCGCCGACATCAAACCGAAAGTAATGCGCCTGTGGGGAAATCCGTCAACAACGGAACTTTCCCCGCAGGCTCTGCGCGATGCCATCGAATCGGTCTGGAATATCGTCGTGATGGAAATGAGCATCGTTTCGCCCCTGTATCACGCCGTCTTTTCCGAACCGTTCAATCTGTCTGACGGGTGGACTGGAAGCGTTCCGGTTGACGACCTCGCCGTTCCGATTGCCGTCGAATACCGTTCGGGCAATACATATACGGAAAGCGACTGGACGCAACTTGATACGGCGGGCATCGAGAACTGGGATTTCTACAAAGCCAATAATCAGCCGGTGGCACTGCTGACGGGCGGCGTTTCGGGATTGACGTTAAAAACGAACTTCGACGCATCGGGCGGAGAGTTCAGACTGCGCTACATTTCCGACGGACAGATCGGCGATGCGAGCGCACCGCTCGGTCAGGCAATCGAACTGCCTTCATTCTTTTCGCCGATGTTCGAGAAGGGCGCGGCGGCGTTCGCGGGCGATTTCATCGTGTCGGACAGAGAACTGTATATCACGACCGTTCCGGCGAAACAGCAGGCTTTCAACAACGAGTTTTTAATGTATCTCGACAGATTCAAGCAGTGGCTCAGATCGAGCAGATCGGGCAAAGGCGTTCTTTTCAGAACCGCCTCGAATGCCTCGCGCAGAAACGGCGGGCGCAGGTGGAACACGGGATTTCCAAGATAAATGGCAGATTTAACGACCATCAAAAAACAGATCAACGCGATCTTAGGAACGGCGGAAGATACGGCGGGCGTGAAGCAGTATTCCGCCGTGTCGGGCGACGAGGATTTTCTCGACGGATTTATTGCCCGCGCCATCGAAGAGGCGAAGATAATAGTTGCCGAAAGAGTCTGCCAGTCGGACAACTCGACATTAAAATCAGTTTTTATTCAGGCGAATCAATCAATTACGCACGGCGCATTGATACCGACGCATTACGGCAACATCTTCAACGTCAAGATCGTTCCATATTCGGGCGCGGGCGCAAGCGCGATTCGCGGACAGAAGCGAAGTGCCGAACTTATTTCCGCCTACCGCAATAACTTCGACAATGTTTACGGGCAGACGGCGCACAATGCGGCGGATGAAGCGTTTGAAACAGCAATACCAAGCCAGTTGGCAGGATTTTATTCCGACGAACACAATTTATTCGAGTTCACGGGACACACGGCAACCATCAATTTCGCGGACTTTACGAATGTCGCTTTAACCGCTTACCCGACATCATTGGAAGTGCCGATCACGCACATCGCGGTCGGACTGCTGGCGAAGGACGGCTCGGTTTCAGATAAATTCAACGAGCATTTCAACATCGGTCTGGGATTATTGGGCGATGTCGTGGCGGACAAACAGGATGCGGTTACAAAAGAATAATGAATACAGAAACAACATTAAAACCGAAATCCCATCATAAAAGATATATCGGCGATCTGAGAATACAGCTCGACTGGCGCGGGACTGTTCCGCTGTGCGGGATAACCATCGTCAGCAGCGAACAGGCAAAAACGATCCGTGAAAGTAGAATGGGCGCGAACTCCTTCTCCGCGCCGCTGTCGAGAAGCGATCTGTCAGCCCTGCGTTCGCAGATCGACACTATCATTGCCAATATTGACGAGGTTTATCCGCCGGATGAAAGCGAGTGAATTCAAAAATAAACATTACCGCATATTTTACGGCAAGTGGCGGTTTACCGGCTGCACGTTAGTCGGCGACGAGAATAAGTTTTGCCCTCTGCGAATTGATTTTCAACTGATGAATCCGTTCCATATCGGTTACAGCCATTCTTTCTGGCGGCATTATTTCAGCCTGTTCGTATTCGTGATTTCGTGGAACAGAAAAGATGAAAGCGAGTGAATACAACAAAAAACTGCCCGCCTTTCTTCATCGAACGGACAAACAGTTACAGGCGGAACAAGACCGTCAGGCGGCGTTAAAGCCCTCGACGTTCACCTACAACGAGGACAATGTTTTATTCAATCGCGCTTTAGTTGACGAACGGGCGGCGACCGAAGCGTTAGGCTTGCAAAAAGACGCGGAATCCATCGCGTTCAACCGCTTAAAGTTAGCCGAAGCGCAGTTAGAACTCGGAAAGTTCGACGAAGCCTATAAAACGCATCCCGACAAAAGATATTCGCAGTGGCTGAAAAAGATACGCGATGCCGGAAGCGAACCCTGCGATTGTCCGAAGTCCAAACAATACAACGAACAGCGCGGCGCGGAGAGAAACATCATCGAACTGCCGAACTATCGCCTGTGGCGGATGGTCTATAACGGCTCGCCGTCGCAATACATTTCTATTTTTGTCTGCAATATCTGTAAGTCGGTATGGAAAGATCACAGTTAGCGAAATTCGAGTTCTTGGGCGGTTTTGACGTGTCAAGCCCACTGACGCGCAGTAATCCCGCACGTCTGGCAAGAGGCTCGCAGAACATCGTCTGGCGCGGCGGAAGACTCGAAGCATTCAACGGTCTGGGAAATTCACTATCTCCGCTCGTCGGCTCACGCTATTTGACCAACGCATCGGATTCATACGGGGGCTTAGGTTCTTTCGCTAACTCCAACGTTAAAGGTTCTGTTCTTAAAATTCTCAACGGTCTTTTCGTCATCGGCAACGGCGCGGTTTATTACGCGGGCGCGAGTCTGGGATTTAACGCCGTCAGCACACTTCAAATCAAATTACTGGTTTCGGGCGCGTGGTCGGCGACGACCTATCAGGCGGGACTGCCGCAGGCATCTGCGCCGACATTGGCGGTCAGAACGTCAATCGGAGTCGGATTGACCGGCAGAAACAAAGCAGGCAGTTACAGCGCGAAAGCATTTCTTGTGCGCGACGCGACGGGCGCGAAAGGTCTGGCATCGGAGATGTCGAACATCGTCGTCATCGAAGGTGACGCGGGTAAAACTATTCGCGTCACATTTCCGCCGATTGGAAGTTCGGGCGCGGACTTTTGGGGATTGGCGGTCACGGCGCGAAACTTCGGCTCGACGGGACCGCACTTCGTCAACTTCAAAATTGCCGAAGCGGATTTAACAACGATTGACGGTGTTCCGCGCAGTTACGAAATTGAATGGACGGACGGCGATTTAGTCGGCAAAGACCTTGCGCCGATTGCATCCTACGCGCCGCCTGCCGCGATGTTCGCCGGAGTTCTGGGCGATTGTATGTTCTTAGACGGCGCGGTCGGCGATGTCGTGAGCGGCGTAACGGCGGGCAATCCGGGAAGCACGATAGCTATATCCTTGCCGCTGTTCGTTGAAGAATTCCCGCCCGACTGGAGATTATACCCGCCCGAAGCACCGACGGCATTGATACGCGGCGGCGACGATTTCTATTACCGCTTCGGCAAGAATTCGATGGGCGTGGTTAGTTATGTCGGCGGCAGTCCGCCTCTCTACTTCCAGCTTCTCTGGACAAACGTCGGCATCAATCACCCGCACAATGCTGCGGTCGGCGCGGGCGGAATGCTCTTTGCCAAAACAGGTAAAAGAGGTTTGGTTCGTCTGGGCGCGGGCGCAGAACCCGAATCGGCGTGGTCGGATGCGGTCGCCGACATCATTAAAGACTGGTCGGATGCCGAAACGGTTTTAGGCTGGGACGAGAATTCGCAGACTCTTTGCGTGATGAATAACGAAACCATTCTGCCCTATCACGTCAATCACGGATGGGGCGCACCGTGCGATGTGTCGGATAAAACGAACGGCAGAATAGTTGCCGCCGTCACGCACGAAGGCGGACTTTACATCGCGGCGTTGAACACGGCGGGGTCGGCAATAGATTTATTCAAATACGACGAAGGCACAGGCAGTTTGATGACCGTCCGCTCGGACTGGCACTACGCCGAAGCCGAGTCTGAATATCTGCGGATAATTGACGTTCTATCAAGATTGGACAACCTCGACAACGATGTGACGGTTGAATTATATATCAACGAAAACGATTCAACACCATTCCGAACGTGGACGATTCCGCCTGTTAAAACGACAAGATTAAGACCCGTAAAATTAGGGAAGAAGGTTGAGAGCTTTGCGATTTCTGTAAAACATTTATCGGACGGCGGCGGCGGAATGGTTGCCGAAAGAATTATTGTCAGCGGAGTGCCGGGTCTGGTCACAAAATGAAAAGCGGATTAGAACATCAAAGGTTAGAAATTGGACTTTCCAGAGAGATTGAAGAATCGCTCGACGGTCTGGTTCGCTCACAATTCGACTTCACCACCCAAACGCCGCCCGACTCCGGCGACATCCTCACGAATCAGGGTCTGAATTATCTCGATAATTCGGATATGGATTTTTCGACCGATGCCTATACGAATTCCGTTCCGGCAGGCGGCGACATTGCCGACGAATGCTACAACTTCTTTCGCCAGAGATTTATCAGGATAACGGACGCTGTTTTAGTTGGCACTTCGCCGACATTGCTTTCCGCGTCCGGCGCGTTCAAATCCGCCTACACTTACCCGATGCCGTTCTTTGCACTGGCGGCGGGAACGGGCGAAAAAGCACTCGTCGGCACGATTACGAGAGTTGACGACAACACGGCGACGATGAGCGTCAATTCACAAGCCGACATTACGAACGGGATAGTTTTCTTCGGCGAAGCCTACGCCGAAACAGGCGCGAACGCTTTGAAGGCATCAGGACATTCCCTGTTTGCCGCCGAAACCGCCAACGATTCGATTGCCCGATGGGACGAAGCGGCAGGGCAGTGCGAAATGGGCGGCGACGGAGCGGACAACTTCGATCTGGCAATCCCCCTGCCCTTCAACCTTGCGACGCGCGGGCTGAATCTTTTCTTTTCCGCGAATGTTAAATTACGCACGGGCGAAACCGCGCCGAATCCGGTTGTCCTTTATGTCGGAGTTTACGACACGACGAGCGGAAACACGATGTTTCTCGAAGCCGACAACTTCGCGCTGACGGTTAATTACATCGGCACGGCGGGCGCGAAAGAATATGAAATGATCGTCATCGGCACGTTCTCGAACGGCGAACAGGTTGCATCGGATGTCGTCACCGTCAGCGGAGTCGCGGCGGTTTTAGATGCAGACAATTATCTGGACTGGAACTGGGTCAATGCGCCGAGAATTCTGGACTTTGCACTTTATCGCCGGGATACCGGCACGGGCGACGTGGTGCGCGTTTTTACCATTTACAACGGCGAAACGCGATTTTTTGATAAAAACACGCCGGGCGAGAACACGGTTGTTTCATTCCCTTCGGCAGCCGCCCGCCGTGAATACGCCTACGCCGAATCACAGCCCTTTCTTTTAACCGCCGAATACAAGCGCGTTCCGGTCTTTTTCCGCATCCCGCCGACCTATCTGCAATCGGCGACGACGGGCAGGCAAATACTGCGAATCGGCATTTACAACGACCCTGCGAACGATGTCCGGTGCGCCATCTTCGACCGTCCGATGCTTTCCCTGACGGAATCCATCTGGAGCAGAAGCTCGCGTGATTTTGAGCGCATTCAGTCAACTACGCCGACCTCGACCATTCCCGACGGCAATCAGGGCGGCGGCGTGTATTGCTTTACAGGAAATAATCCGGTAATCGTCAAAGACCGTCCTTCCGACGAATGGCGTTCAATTCCGATTTCGGAAGCGAAAAAAGGAATGTTCATTCACAACGGGCGGCAGGGCGATAGGATTGTCGAAGTCCGCGAGAATATGGCAAGCGAAGTCTTTGAAGTCGAGCTGGCGAACAACATCTATCTGGAATGCACGGCATCAGAAAGATTCATCACGAATCCGTCGGACAGACAGGGAACAAGACTGGACAAACTCGGTGTCGGCGATTTCATTCAAACACACATCGGCGGCGTAAATTATCAGACAAGAATTGTGCGGATAACGCCGAAACGTAAGGCGCAAAAAGTCTTTACACTTTCGCTTGAAAAGGATAAAATTTTTTTAGTGGGGCGATACGCGCCGCGATGGTGGCGAAATCCGATAATGTGGCTGAAACGTCCGCTTGCAGGGGCGAAAGCCCATAACCGCAAACAATTCGATTACGAGGTTTTTTAATGAGTGAAGAAATAGAAGACTTACATATTTCGGATGATAGCGTTTTGGTGTGGCAGGAAACCAACAAAGGGCGTATGATTCCGTTTGTCTGGTTATTTTGCGCTAAACCGAATTGCAAAAACCGCACCTATCGGGTTGTCGGTTCAAAATTCTGCTATCCGCATACACACAAGGATTTTATTGAGCAGATGTTGAAAAACATCGCACTCGAAAAGGTATGATTAAACTTCTGCCGCCGAGATTCTGGCATCAATTAGAAGACATCTTCCAAGACGAGTTCGATTCGGACTTGCCGGACGTTAATTCCGATGCCGAGATATTTATGTCGGCGAACGATGGCAAGCGGACGGGCTTTATCCTTGTCGAACCCGTCAAGATGATCGGTCAGATTTACATCTATCCCGAATTCAGAGAGCAGAATGTTGCTAAAAACGCCGGAGAAATGGTAAAGTTTATGCAGAAACGCTACGACGGAACGCCCGTCGGGTGCGTCGCATCAGAACCGAGATTCGAGAAACTGTATCGTCGGCTCGGAATGGAGAAGATAGACGGCGTGTTTTACAGAAAGAATTGATTATGAAATTAACGGACAGAATAAATTTATTGTTTCCTGTGGTTCGATTTAAGCCGACCGAAACAGTTAAATCTCTCAGTCAGAAAGTGTCCGCAAGTTTTGATAAGTGGTTGAAAACGAATTTAGAAACTTTGTTCAATCACAGAAAGAATTAGAGTTGCGTAGTGTCAACGGTCAGCACGGCGGTCTCCAAAACCGCAGGTTAGGGTTCAAATCCCTACGCACTTGCCAACAACAATTAGAGAGTAAGACGTAAATTAGATTTACGTTCATCAAGGCTCATTCGAGAAGTGAATTAGATTCACTTTGCGAATGAGTTTTTTTCGTTTTAGGAGATAAAAATGGGGTCAAGTCGCGGCAAACAAAAAGAGAATAAAGCCGAAGCGAGAGTAGATCAGGCTTACGCGGAATATAAACCGTCGCCGCTTGAGGAAATGCGGACAAAACGCACGATGAAGTTCTTACAGGACTTCGAGGGAGGTAAAGATGTCAAGGACATCGAAGCCCTGAGTCCTTATCTTAATCTCTTTAACAACGCAAAAAACTCGCAATCTAATCAGATGGTCGGGCGCGGCGCGGTCGCACTGGCGAATCCGGGCGCGGCAAATCAAGTGTCAGACCTCGACAAATACGTTCAGGCACAGCGCGAACAGGACGCATCGGGGATGCTCTACAACGCCGCGAATGAAGGCTATCAGGATGCCGTCAGCGAATCCGGTGCGCTGATGAATATGGATCAGCAAAGGAAAGCAGGGCGGTTAGGATTCGCCAATCAGCAATATCACACGGTTATGAACCGCCCCCAGAGGATTCCTTTATGGGAAAGATTGCTAAAAATAGGCGCGTCGGCGGGAACGTCAATCGCATCGGGCGGAATGGGCGGCGGCGGAGTCGGTTAAAGGAGAAAAATTATGGCAGCAGCGGGAATTCCCGTCATCTACGCGGTAGGCGCGACGGCAGTTAAAATTTCAAGCGCGGGAACGCGCCACAGCGCACGATTGATCCGCAATATGGGCGGCGGCAGTGTCTTTCTCGGCGGTAACGATACGGTTGAAGCGGACGCGACGAACGACCTGATGGGATGGGAACTCGCGGCAGGCGAAGATTTTCCCGATTCGATCTCGTCGGGCGCAATCTACGCGATCTCGGCTTCGGGAACGAACGACGTGATGGTCTGGGAGGTTGATTAGTGAGTTTTCAGCGCGGACAATTCGGCAGCGAAACAGGCTTTACGCACCGTGCGTTCGGCAACGGCGGACAGTTCGGCGGTGGAATCGCCGTGCCGCCCGACATCGTTCTCGACGAAATCCCTTTTCGCAGGCGCGGCGGTTCGGCAAACGATTTCGCGCTGACAATCGGCGGCGACGTTCCTTTCATTAACCTTTCGGGCGCAAATGCCGACATCGTTCTATCGGGCGCGGGCGAAATCCCGTTTCTAAATTCAGCAGGCGCGGGCGCGGACATCGCGCTCGTTTAAGGACAATATTATGGCAGTCAGAAAACCATTAAAAGCGGTCGCGGCAAGCTACGATGCGGACGGATTCGCAACCGCCACGCCGACGGCGTTCCGCGAACTCGAAGCGACGGACACGATTCCCGTCGCCAATATTCCCGACCTCGCGCAGTCGAAGATCACGAACTTAGCGGCGGATTTAGCGGCGAAAGTGCCGCAGACGCGGACGATCAACGGCGCGGATTTGTCGGCGAACCGCACCTTCACGCAGGACGATTTCGCGGACGGCACGACGAACAAGGCTTTTACGGCGACGGAAAAAACGAAACTCGGTGGCATCGAAGCATCGGCGGATGTCACGGATGCGGCAAACGTCGGCTCATCCATTCACGGCGTGGCGGCGAAAACAACGCCCGTTGATGCCGATTCCGTTCCGCTGATAGATTCCGAAGCCTCGAACGTGCTGAAAAAGTTGAGTTGGACGAATATCAAGGCGTTTCTGAAAACTTATTTCGACACGCTTTATCTCGCGCTGACGGGCGATCAAACCATCGCGGGCGTGAAAACCTTCTCATCTTCGCCGATTGTTCCCGCGCCGACAACGGATTTACAGGCGGCAACCAAGAAATATGTTGACGATAACGCGGGCGGCGGCGGTATCGGCGGCGCGACGGGTTCGACCGACAACGCGGTTTTACGCGCTGACGGCACGGGCGGCGCGACTTTGCAGGCTTCGAGCGTGACGATTGAAGATGGCGGCAATCTTAATGTTGCCGGTCGAATAATAGTTTCAGGTGGCGGCAATTATATCGCTTTCGGTGATGTGCAATTCGGCGATGTTATCGGCACGGGCGCGGCAACTTTCGGTTACAACAGTTCAGCGGGAATCATTCTGCGCGACAATACCGATTTGCGAACTCATCTCGTCGGCGGCGCAGCGGTCGCGTCTGCCGCGACGATCACGCCGACCGGAACGCTGTTTCATATTACAGGCACGACGACAATCAGCACGATCAACGCGACGATCAGCGGATTCAATATGAAAACCGGACAGGAAATCACGATGATCTTCGACGCTTCTTTAACGGTCACGAACGGTTCGGGGCTGATGCTCGCGGGCGCGGCGAACTTCTCGGCAACGGCGGACGATACTTTAACTCTGGTTTGGGACGGCACAAAGTGGCGTGAAAAATGCCGCTCGGTCAATTAGTAAGGAGGTGTATTATCGCACAAGTTTCATTTGAGATTTCAACGGCGTTTTTAGGCAGAATGCGAGCGCGAATCATCGCGGAACAGCCCGCGCTCGCGGGGCAAACCAATGCGGTCATCAACGAAGCGGCAAGAGTTCGCGTCCGGCAGATGATCTGCGATTGGGTGCGAAGCGGCGAAGCGTATGACGCGGCAAAAGCGGCACAAAATGCGGTTACTCCGCCAAACGGCGGCGACATTACTTGAATACGCGGGTTGGTAAATGTTTTTTCGATTCGCGCATTAATATGAGCAATTAAGTATGGCAAACCAAGTATCTGTGGACGCGATTACTATCCGCACTTATAACGGAAATCGAACGCCCGCTTTTGTCGGCGCGTTACCGTCGCGCTCGTTCACCGATTTAAGTGGACAATTTATCGGCGGCGGCAATGCCCGGACGGTTGACAAAGACTGGTTCGTTAAAACGGTCGTCAGGGAAACAAGCGACGGCGTTTACACATCCGACCCGTTCACCGGCGCGGACGCGCTTTCGGCAACGCGTTGGAGCGGCGTAGATCAGGGCGTAACGTGGAATTTCTATCTTCTCGATTCGCGGCTCAACATCATCAAGACGCTTTACCAGAACATCGTCATCAGCGATTATCTGACGACGACGAGCATCGAGGATGCGGAAATGCTCTCGCGGGCGCGATACTTTCCGCGCACGACATCCTACGTCAACCACGATGAATTGCAGGTTTTCGCCAATGGTCTGGACTTAGCACCCGACGCGACAACCTTAGTCAAAGGTAAAGGGCTTCATTCCCGCACGGGAACAAACACTTTCGTCAGCGACAACGACACACGGGTTGCGGATGATTTGAGCAAACACGGCGACTCTTTAGCAACCGCCGTTTCCAATATCGCAATTTTGGGCAATCCTGAAAGACGGTTGGCGATCAATTCCATTGACCGGATCACCGCCGATCTGGTCGTGCCGTCAAATATCAAGCTCGACCCGCAGAACGGCGGAATGATTCAAATTGCGCCCGGTGTCGAATTAACCGTCGAGTTAATGAACGATGCCGGAAACACGCAGGTCTTCGATCTCGAAGACAACACCGCGACGGTGAAATTTGCGAACGGCGCAGTTCCGCACCTCAACACGGCGTGGATTGCGGGCGCGGCGAACGATGCGGATATTACGCAGGCACTCGACAACCTCATCGCATCGGCGACACTTTTCGGCGGCGGTATCTGCAAGATACTGATTCCGCAACTTGCACCATACACCAGAGGCGGACACGTCTTAGGCAACGGCACGACGATTGTAGGCAAAGGCAACTATCCGACGGCGGCGGTCGGCTTCGGCACGACTTTGAGGATGAAAGCCGACTCGACCGAAGAATTTATGTTCAAGGTCGGCGAAGCGAAGCAGTCCGGCAGATTCAGGAACATCATCCTCTCGGCGAACGGCGTGGACGCGGACGGCGTTCTATTTGAAGGCACGGGCGGAAGCGGCACGACTGCCGCCGATTTCGAGTTTAACAAAGTAACGCTCGCCGGTTTTCGCATCGGCATCAAACATAATTCTCTCGGTTCGAGCTGGCAATTAGCACAGGTCAGTTTCAAGCAGTGCATCTTTCAGGGATGCGCGATCAGTGTGCAGTCGAATTCGGTAAATAGCCTGATGACATTCGACACCACCTGCGGGTTTTCCATTCCGCTTAACGGCATCGGTCTGAATATTATATCGAGCGGCATTATTAAATTAAACGGGTGCGAGTTCGGCGGCGGCGGCTATTCGTCGAAAGTGATGGTTATTTCAGGTTCGCACGGCGGAATTACGTTCGATGCGTGTCAGTCGGAAAACTGCGGCACGATTTTTCAGAACGATGCTTCGGACGAATCGGGTATCGTCAATATCGTCGGCGGTTCGATTATGCAGGGCAAATGCCAGATCAACCAGTCAATGACGGTCAATATCCGCGATTCGGTGATAATGAGCCATTATTTGCAGGGCGCACCGTCGGGCGGGTATGCTCACGTTGAAAACTGCTTTATCCGCGAAGTCGCCGAAGATGGTGTCGGCGGAACAATCGCCGTCGTTCCGGCGGTTCTCTCGACAATGACGGGCGGAATGATCGTCGCAACGGAAAACCTCTCAACACTCGGCAAACACATCACCCGCCTGCCGCAGAAATTCGCCAATAAGATTGACGGCGCGGCTTCGACACCGCAAGTTTTTATCGGCAATTATTCGACTATCGCCGAAAACAAAGTCCAGTTGTGGATCGGGCAGATGGACGCGAACGAACAGCCGCTCAACGGTTACGGCATCAAGCGCAATTCTTCGACCGGGTATCTCGATTTTCTCGGCAGTCAGGCGGGATTTACGGCTTTTAACTTCAACGGCGCGATTTTTACGGTTGACGATGCTTATGATGCGACGACGTGGAACGGCAATCTTTCCGTTCCGGTCAAAAACGCCGTCCGCGACCAGATCGAAACTATTCTCGCATCCATCGCGGCAATTCTGGACGGCGCGGATTTTACGGGCGCGATCACCGCCCCGTCAATCGCCGTCGGTTCGGGCGGAACGGCAATCACGAAAGTCGTCAAAGGCACGGTCAACATCAACTTTGCCGATCTTGCCGCCGATACGGTGGCGACCGAAACCGTCACGCTGACGGGCGCGGCGGTCGGCGATACCGTCATCCTGAATCCGCCTGCCGCCGGACTGACTGCCGGACTGCTGATATTGCAGGCGTTCGTTTCCGCTGCTAATACCGTGAGCATCGTCGTTCTAAATCATTCAGGCGGAAATATAAACGAGGGCGCGGCAGATTGGAATTACGTCTTAATTCGTTCTTGAGGATAATTTATGTTCGAGCATTACTGGCAACAGCAACAGCGCAAAAAACTATTCGGGCTTTTGGATGAATCTCTGCCCGTCAACGAGGCGGGAATGCTTAACGACCCCGAAACGAGCGCGTTCCCCGTCGCGGATGAGCCGCAGCCGCTTCGCACGGAAGGCTTTCAGAAATTTCTCCAGACTCAGGAAACGCCCGTGCCTCAGACACCGATGCCCGCACCGCAACAACCTGTGCCGCCGACACCCGACCCGGCACAGGTTGCTTTTCCCGTCGCGCCCGAACCGACTCAGCCCGTCCAGCCCGTTCAACCGGCAACTCCTTACCCTGTATCGCAGGCGGATATGACGCAGGAACGCATCAACGCCATCGGCAACAAAGATTATTCGATTAAGAAAAATCAGCCGCTTTTGAACGCTCAGGGCGAAGTCGTCGGCACTTACGACCAACGCGGCAAAGACCGTGATAAGAAGTGGTCAACTCTCGAAAAAATAGGAAACGCCGCACAGGGATTTCTGATGGGTCTGGCAAAAGGCGGACTCGGCGGCGGCATCGCGGAAGGCGTGAGAGGCGCGACGAATAGAAATTACAACGAAAAACTCGATGACCGCCGCGAATTACAGACGCTTTACCCGCGTCTGGCACAGGAACAGCAGGCGGAAACCTACGGGCGGCAGAGAGAGTTGCAGAACGCGAACATTGCGCTGGCACAGCAGAAACCCGCCATCGAGAGCCGCAAACTGTCGCAGAAGGACACTCAAATAGCGATGCGGCAATCGCAACAGGAATTTCAGAAAGCGAACGCCGAACAAAAAACCGCTCTTTCGACGATTATGAAACGCGGCTACTACCGCGAAGGCGTGAACGCCGAAGAAGATGCGAGATTGGCGGCACTGGACATCGTTCTGCCCGATTTCGATTCACGCAAGCGCGATGTCCGCGAACAGGCGGGCAAGTTCTACCAGCGCAATCCCGACACGAATCAATGGGAAGAAACCAATATGCCGACGGACGAGTCGGAAGTGCCGATAGATTTCGTGATCGGCGGCAAGCAGATGAAACTGCGACCGCGTGACATTGCGAACATCGAGGCGAGCAAAGAGCGTCAGACTTCTGCTCAGACGTTCACGGCGGAAGAAAACGAGAAGAAACGCGCATTCGAGCTTCAGAAACAGAAGATCGGCAACGATATGCGATTAACGCTCGAAACCCTTAAAAACATCAATACCTCGATGCAGAAGGAAACCGACGCGACACGGCGGCAGATTTTACAGCAACAGCAGATCGAAGCGCAGAAAGAATATATCCGCTTACGTGCCGAAGCTAAGCAAATGGAGCAGTAATGGACGGAAACATTGATTTCGATGAATTAGACAAGGAAGCCGCATCTTTGGGCATCAAACTGCCGAAACTTCCGCCTAAACCGAAACCCGCACCCTCGCAGAATCCGTTCGAGCGACCCGCACAGGTTCTCGGAGTTGACCCTGTTGATCTGGCAACCATCGTCAGTTTTGAAACACGCGGCACGTTCGACCCGGAAATTGTCGGCGGCGAAGGCAATCGTTATCGCGGTGCGATTCAGTTCGGTATTCCCGAACAAAAACTCTATTACAAACCCGGACAAACTCTGGAAGAACAACTCAACGACGGTGTGGTGCGGTATTTTCAAGACCGTTTCAAGAAAGCCGGAAAGCAAACCAAAGGCGCAAGCCTTGAGGATTTATACACGACCGTCATCGCGGGCAATCCGAATGCCAACCGCAATGCGCGGGATTCTTTCGGCACATCGGCTTTAAGCGGTGTCGAAAAGATGCGGAAAGAACATCGTCAGCGCGTTATTGACCGATTCTTCGGCGGTAAATTGCCGAAAGGCGTGGACTTTGACGAACTCGACAAAGAGTTTGCCGCATTGACGGGACAAACCGATTTCGATGCGCTCGACAAGGAATTTGCATCGCTCGGCGGACAGATTCCCGCTCAACCCGTTGACCCTTCAAACCTCAACAACATCCCGCAGGACATATTCGAGGCGAACAAACAGGCTTTAAGTCAGCCGAACGTGCCGAACGCGATCACGCCGACGGTTGAAGCGATTCCGCCGGCAATCAAAACCGTGCCGACATTTACGCCGAATCCCGTTCCGCAACCGCAAATCGAAACTTTGAGCAGTTCGCCCGTGATTGAAGGCATTGACCCGACACTTCCCGTAACCGCCGACAACGCTTTTGCGTTCGGCAATCCGGTTGATGAACGCGTCGCCGTCGAAGGGCAGTTCAAAACCTTTTTACAGGCGAAAGGCAAACAAACGCCGACTCAGGCAGATGTCGCGGAGTTCAACGAAATCCAAAAGCTGACGGCGGACGCGGCGAATAAAGAGAACGCCGAAGCGATGCGCCAATCGGCACAGATACAAGCACCAACTGTTCGGGAAAACCGAACGGTTCGAGAGCGGACGGCGGAACAGACTGAGCAGAAACCGCCCGAACAGTTCAGCGAAATCGTTCGCAAAAACGTGCCTTACACCGGCGCGAAAAACAAATTCGACCAGAAACGATGGGCGGAAAAGGAAACCGAGCGTTTAATTCTGGAAGCGGTTGACGGCGCGACCGGCGTTGATGTCGAGGAAGCCCGCAAACAATTTACGCCCGACACCGACATCGGCGAGGGCGAGTGGAGAGATAAGGTCAATTTCTCGATCAAAACCGATTTTTTGAACGAGGTTGCCGCACAGCGTGATTTACGGCGGCGGCGCGAATTTGCCGACATTCAGCGTCCCGACCTTGTTAATCAGTATCTGAAAGATGCCGACCCGAACCTGACGGAAGAAGAAAGGCAATTCGATGCCGAAGTTCGTGCAAGGCGCGACTTGGGCGAACTTTCGCCCGAAAAAGCGTGGGAACTGATGAACAACAACCGTTCGGAAGTTTTGCGGTCGCAAAAAGAAGAACGCGACGAAATTCGCGCCGAGTTAATTAAAATCCGCGATGCCAACAATGCTTTATACGTCGGACAGGCAACCGTCACAGAACCGACCGAAGCGGAAATAGACAAAGAGCAAAGACTCAGAAACCTTACTAAATTAACGAGTGCCGAAATGCGCGAAGCGTCAGGTGTCGGGCAGAACGTCGGAAGTTTGGGCGCGGGATTTCTCGGCGGCACGGGTAGAAGTCAATCCGCTTTGGCGGGTATCGCCCGACCGTTCGCGTCAATCGGCATCCTGCCCGAAGATTGGTATGCGACATTATCGAAACAAGGCTCGAAACAACAGTTAGCCGAAGCCGAAAACGCGAAAACAAAAACCGGCGTTCTTTCAACCACGTTAAGAATCGCGGGCGGGCTGACGGCAGACGTTCCGCGTCTGATCGGATTGTCAAGACTTCCCGGCGGCGCGGTCGTCGGATTCGGTTTAGACTCAGGCTTGCAGTCGGCAGGGCGCGGCGAAACGCCGGGACAAATCGCTAAAGAATCCGTTAAAGGCGCGGCGATGGGCGCATTATTCGTCGGCGGCTCGAAATTACAGCAGATCGTTAAAAATAAATCTTTCTTGTCTATGCTTCCGACCGCCGAAAAAGAAGCACTTTTAGCCGGACAGAAACTAGCACCGACAGGGCAGAATCTCGGCGTGTTCTTAGCGTCCAGAGTTTTAGGCGAAGGAACGCGCATCGGCACGGTCGGCGGCGGCACATACGGCATCGAGCGCGTCACGGGCGCGACTCCCGAAGAAGCACTTCACGCGGCGATCACCAATGTTCTGACGGATATGGTGATGAGTCACGCGGGAAAGATCGGCGACTATAAAAAGATTGCCGGAAAGGTTTTCCGTATTTGGAAGGACGGCAAAAAAAGCGATGTGATCGTTGACGAAACGGGCGCGGTCAAACTGCTGAAAGGCGAAGTTCGCCCCGATTACGTTGACGGCGAGATCGTTATTGACGCGCAGAACTATGCGCGGTCGGAAGGCGCGAAAAACATCACGCCGCGAAAACTGCTCAAAGGCGCGGAACGTGAAACGCCGGTCGAAACAAAAGTCGAAACATCGCCCGAATCCGTTTCGCCGACCAAAACACAACCATCCAACAAAGTCCGCGACGGGGAATCAATCGTCAAAAAACTTGACGAAGCGGACGTTTCGGCGACATTCAAAGCCCTGACCGCGAAAGGTTATTCGCCGAAAGAAGCGGGCGAAATGATCGAGGCTGAACTTGCGAACCGCAAAGCCCAAAACACGCCCGAAGCTGTCGAAAAAGCACCCGACATCAAACCGAATGAAACAAAACAGGAGATCGCTGAACAAAAACAGACACCTATGGAAGTCGCTCCAAAGGTATCTGAATCAGAAGTTAAAGCACCTGAAACGAAAGTAAAAACGGCGGAAAAACCGATTTCAGACGAATTGAACAAAACCGCCTTTGAATCGGCGCAGAAGAATCCGTTAAAGATCGTCAAACACGATAAAATTGACATCGGCACACACGTTCAGGGAGCAACTACATTAGGCAAGGTTGTTGACATCAAACAAGACCGCGACGGCACGACGCTTTATAAAATCCGCAGTTT
>JALHNX010000037.1 GCA_022843305.1 Pyrinomonadaceae bacterium
ACCGCAACGGTAAACGAAGGATTCCCGACGAGCGGCGGCTCAATCGCCACTGCCGAAGGAATAAACCCGCCCGCCCCCGCAACCCCGCTGCCAACCAACACCGGCACCCGCGAAGATTCAGTGTAAAGCTGCGGTCTATCGAACGGCGGCAATTCGTTTACCACTCTTAAATCGTTTAACGGGCGTTTCATAAACGCGACTAAATCCGCTCTTTCCTGCGGTGTCAGTCCCAACGGACGGATTAAATTATGGTCAACATTCGGCGCGTCGAAATCGCCGCCGCGATTGTAGAATTCGACGACTTCTTCCAAACTTTCAAAACGACCGTTGCGCATATAGGGTGCGCGAAGTTCGACATTTCTTAAATTCGGAGTTTTAAATTTGCCGTTATCATCCGCGCTCAGCGTGACGGCTCCGCGTCCTAAATCTTCGTTTTGCGGTCGAACGGCGATGTTATGAAAATTATTATCGGTCATCAGCGAACCGCCGTGGCAGGCGTTGCACTGCGCCTTTATAAAAACGTTTCTGCCGTTTTGTTCAGCCGGCGTTAAGGGTTCGATGTTGCTTTCGGCTTTGTCGAGCGGCGTCTGATCGGAAAACAATGTGCGTTCATGCGTCGCGATCGCCAAAGCGATTCGCGCGGGCGTTACCTCGGGCGTGCCGAACGCTTCTTCAAAAAGTTCGGGATAAGTTCGACCGTCGATCCAGGTTTGCAGACCCGCCGGAATATTTGTCGCCAGCGCGAGCGGTTTCGCTCCGGCAATCTGCGCCGCGACCTCGGTCCAGTTGCGGTTTATATGCCCCATTTCCGCCGAGCTGACCGGCGGACCGATAACCTGACTTTCAAGCCCGCCCCAATCCGTCAGAATCGGCGCGTTCGTAATCGGATCGCGGAAAATATCCTCCGCGCGTCCATCCCAAAAAAGTCCGTTCCGCGTATAACCCGCGTTTAAGTATGACGGAGCTTTTCTGCCCGTGACCTGCGCATTAAATTTGTAAAGATTTGAAAAAGTGTAAGTTCCGTCCGCGTTATTGACCGGAACGCCGGGCGAGCCGAAAACGTCGTCGGCGGTGTTAAAAATATTGTCGAAGCCGGGATTTCTCGAAGCCGCGCCGCCGAAAATCGTGCGCGGGTCGGAACCGCCTTCGCCCGCGCGGTGGCAGGTTCCGCACGAAACGGTCTTGGTCGAAGAAAGCTGTTCGTCCCAAAAAAGTGCTTTGCCGAGCGCGGCTTTGGTCGCCGTGATCGGATTTCCCGTCGGCGCGGACGGCGGATCGAGCGGCGGGAAGATAGTCGAAGTTATCTCGCCGTTACCGCGTGCGCCCTGATCGGACGCGCTAAAACTGCTTGTGTTCGCGCCGTTTTCAGACTTTACCCAGTAAAAATAAACTTGTCCGGCTTGCGCCGTCGCGTCAAAGAAATAATTGGCGGGCGTTGTGCCGACATCGGTCGCGGCTGCCGGATTATTCGTCGTGCCGCGAAAGATGCGGTAAGCGGTCGCGCCGCGCATCGTATCCCAGCGAAGCCCGATTTTATTGGCATAATTTCCGTCCGAAGCCGTCACGCCGGTCGGCGCGGCGAGCGAACCTTGCCCGCTGACCGAAACGGTTGTCAGGCGATTTACGCCGAAAAATATGCCGGCGAACAAAAGAAAACTTACACAAACACACAATTTGACACGTTGCATTACGGTTAAAATAACTCCTTGAAATAGTTTTAGGGTGAATTTAATCCCGATGACTTGTTTTACTTACAATAAAGGACAAAGGGTTATCATATACCACGTAACCGCCACCTGTAAAAAAACATTTGCAAATAGCCGAATTTTGTCCGCCGAGAGATGAAATTTAGTTTTCCGCCTTTGCGAAATTAACATTTATTTAAGTTTCGTTTCACATCCATTTAACCCACTCGTAATATTCTCACTTCTTGAAAGGCAATCCTATAAAAAATTTTACAAGTGTAAACCCGTCAATCGCGCTTTTTTTTAGCCGGTTGACGCTAGGTTTTAAAGAATATTTAAAGATAACTGCTCTTTTTAAGGAGACAATTTATGAATCTATGCAAACGAAAATTAAGTTTTAGATTTCCGGCTTTAGCCTTCGGCTTGAGTCTTTTGTTTATATCGAGTGTTTTTGCGCAAGCGACCGGAAGCTTGAACGGAACAGTCAAAGACCAGAACGGCGCAATCGTCCAGGGCGCGACCGTGACGGTTAAAAATTCGGCAACCAATCTGACGCGCAATGCCGTCACCGACGGCGACGGACGCTGGACAATTCCGGTTCTGCCCGTCGGCAATTACACGATCACTTACGAAAAAGCAGGTTTTAACAAAGGCTTGTCCGAAAACATCGAGGTCGAAGCTTCGGTTCCGCGCACGGTCGAGGTCGCGCTCGAAGTCGGCGCGATCGAAAACGTCGTGACGATTTCGAGCGATCAGGCACTCGTGCAAACCGAATCGGCGACCGTGACGCGGCAGATCACGGGCGAAGAAGTGACGAAGATTCCGACTTCGACGCGCTCGTTCACGGGACTTTTATCGTCAGAAGCCGGCGTTTCCAGCGAGCTTTCGCCGGTCGGCGTGAACGGCAACGGCAACATTTCGCCGTCAGTCAACGGCACACGCACGACTTCGACTTCGCTTTTCTTTAACGGCGTTGACGCAACGAACATCACGAGCAACGAAGGTTCGCTTTCGGACAATATTTCGCCCGCGCCCGAAACTTTGCAGGAAGTTAAACTGCAAACTTCGCTGTACGACGCTTCGACCGGCAGATCGGGCGGCGGCAATTTTCAGCTCGTCACCAAATCGGGCGGCAACCGCTTTAACGGTTCGGCTTATTATTATCTGCAAAACAAGGCTTTTAACGCGAACGAATTTTTCCTGATAGAAAGCGGCAACGAAAAACCGCGCGCCGACCGCACCGAAACGGGATTTACCATCGGCGGTCCGATCATTAAGGACAGATTTTTCTTTTTCGGCGGCTATCAATACACGAACGCGAACACCGGACTCGTGCCGACGGCGCGCACCCGCACGATTTTACCGATCGCTATGAGCGTGCTTGGCGCAGACCGTTCAAAAGCGGCAATCGCGGCGGCATTTAATCAATTTAACGGCTGCGCGGGCGCGAACTGTCTGACCGCCGCCGATATTTCGGATGTCGCTTTTCGCATTTTCAACCTGCAAAACCCGGTTACAGGCGGTTTTTATTTGCCGAGTCTGCAAACAGGAAGTTTCCGCCCGCTCGGCATTGTTGACCAGACTGGAACGGGCAGTTATCAATCCGGCAATTTCCCGACCGTTACTTCGCGGACTTTGCAAAGAAATAATCCGCTCGTCGAATTTATTTCGGTCGAACCGTCGCGCTTTAAACAGAATCAATTTACGACACGGCTTGACGGTCAGCTTTCCGAAAAGAATTCTCTTAGCGGAACGCTTTTCTGGGCGAATTTTCCGGGCTTTGATTCATTTCCCGACCCGAGCAGTCTGGCTTCGCCAACCACTCTGCAGCGCAACGACCGCAACCGGACGGTTTCCGTTGCCAACACATATATTTTAACGCCGAACTGGATCAATGAAGTTCGTTTCGGCTATTTCTACCTGAACAACACGCGCAGTTTGACGGAAGAATTTTCAACCGGCGATTTCACGAACGACTTTATCGGAGTTCAGAATCCGGCTTCGACGTTCGACAACAGTATTGCGACAACCCGTTTAGGTCATTACATCGGACGCAACAACATCGCCAATTTCTCGTTCGGCGGTCCGAACGATTCGTTTAACCGGCGCAAGCAGATCACATACAGCATCGCCGATAACGTGAACTGGATCTTCCGTAATCACAACTTTAAATTCGGCGGCGAATTTAAACGTCATCAATTCGATACCAATCTGCCCGAAGAGCAGGCAACCGAGTTTGAAAAATTCGACAGCTTTACGCAATTACTGACCGGAAACGCGACCGAAGCCGACACGCAATACGGCGTCACGGACAAGAGTTTTCGCTTTACCGATCTCGGTTTCTATATTACGGACAGCTGGAAAATCAATAGTAAGCTGACGCTGAATCTCGGTCTGCGCTACGAATTATTTATGTATCCGAGCGAAAAGAACGGGCGCATCGGTAATTTCGACCTCGAACCTTTTCTGCCGTGTTTCGCGGCGACGGGCGGCTCGACCGCGCTTTGCGACAATCCGACCGGCGGCTTTATCATTCCGAAAAACGTCAGCCAGACCGGGAACGCAGTCGTTGACGGCGCGATCGGCGCGACGCAGGTCGTCAACAGCAAGCACACGCTCAAGGGCAACGATTACAACAATTTCGCACCGCGCATCGGTCTGGCTTATTCCGTCAACGACAAATTCGTCATTCGCGGCGGCTACGGGCTTTTCTACGACCGACCTTCGGCGGCGTTCATCAATACGGTTTTCAGCAACTATCCGTTTTTACGCGAAGTCGAAATCACCGTTCCGTCGGGCAATGTTCCGATTGCCACCGCATTTTCGGGTGTTCCGACCAATATTCCGCTCAATCAATGGCTGCCGTTTCGCATCGTCCGCGCTGCGGGCGCAACCGGCGCATATCAAATCCGCGACAACACGCCGGTTTTTATTGATTCACGCGGAACTCCACAGGGCGCGGGCTGTAATCCTTTGACGGGCGTAAATTGTATTCGCGGCAACATTGCCGAAACCTTCGAGTTTCGCGCGATTGACCGCAATCTGCGAACGCCTTACGTTCATCAGTGGAACGTCGGTATGCAATACGAATTGTTCAAAGATTTGCTCGTTGAGGCACGTTATATCGGAACTGCCGGACGTAATCTTTTGATCGCCACGGCGCTTAATCAGGGCTTTGACCTGAACGATCCGAACACGCCCGACCATATTTTCGAGCGTTTCAATCAAGCCTACGTCGCCGCCGGTTCACCGAACGGAGCTTTGAATTCGGGAAATACGGCGCGTGAACGCGGAATCGGACGCGCCTTCGGATTTTTGAACACGGTGACGGGCAGAATTGACAACAATCTTTCCGCCGCGAACGGCACCGTCATCAACTTTGAAGCGCGTGTTCCGATTCTCGGCTTTAACGTGCCGGAAGCCTTGCTTTTGCAGTCGAAAGGCTACTCCAATTATCATGGAGCGCAGTTCAGTTTGACCAAACGCCTTTCAAAAGGTTTGCAGTTTAATGTCGCCTACACCTTCTCGAAATCAATTGATATTATGTCGTCAGACCCGGGAAGCACGGCGGGCGGCGGCAAACCGGATGTACCGAATACCGGATTTATCGCGCAAGGCGATGCCACCAATATCGCCAACAACAAGGGACTTTCGGATTTTGACCGGACGCATCGTTTCAGCACGAATTTCGTCTGGGAAATTCCGACCGGCGGCATGAACAATCAATTCGTCAAAGGCTGGGCGCTTTCGGGCTTTTTTCAGGCGCAGTCTGGAACGCCGTTCACGGTTTTCGCTTCCGAACCGGAAATTGCCAACGCTTCGCAATTGACGAGCGTCACGCGCGGCGCGGGCGGTCTTTACCGTCCGGGTTTCGGTCGTCCGAATATTAACTGTTCGGCGGAAGAAGCGGTCGGCAGCGCAAGCACAAGCAACCTGAATGTTATCAATTCGTCGTGTTTTGCATCGGCTTTCGGACAATTCGGCAATCTCGGTCGCAATACGTTTCGCGGACCTATGCAGAAACGTTTCGACCTGAGCTTTTCGAAAAATACGAAAATAAACGAGCGGTTCAGTTTCGAAGTCGGCTTTGATCTGTTCAACGTTTTCAACACGGTCAACTTTGCCAATCCGAACAGCGATTTGCAGGACAGCGTTGATTTCGGCGTGATCACGAACACCGTCGGCGGTCCGCGCGTCGGACAATTCCGGGCAAAATTCCGGTTTTAGAACAAGGGCGGGAAAATCAAACAAAAAGGCGAGCCGCGCACGGCTCGCCTTTTTTATTCAAAACAGCTTCAGACCAAGTTTTTGGGTTTCTTCGAGTTTGTCCAGAAAATCTTCGCGCTCGATTTCCTGCGCGCCGAGAACTTCAAAATGCGGCGTCATCACCTGAATGTCGAGCCACGCCGCGCCGCGCCGCCGGAGATGTTCGATCAGATGCAGAAGCGCGAATTTTGAGGCGTTCGAGCGCTTGTGAAACATACTTTCGCCGCAAAAAACGCCGCCCGCGTCAACGCCGTAAAGTCCGCCGACGAGTTCCGCGCCGTCCCAAACTTCGACGCTGTGCGCGTCGCCCGTTTTATGAAATTCGCAATACGCGCGGATAAATCCGTCGGTAATCCACGTTCCGTAACCGTCGCTTCGTTTCGTCTGCGCGCATTTTTCGATAACTGCTTTAAAATCCTTGTCAATCGTAAAAGTAAACCGCGTTTTTGCAAATTCCCGGCGCAGACTTTTCGGCAGGTGAAGATTTTCAAACTCCAAAATCGCGCGTTCTTCGGGACAATACCACGGCAAAGGAAGTCCTTCGACGTGCCACGGAAAAATCCCGCGCCGGTAAGCATTGCGCAGATTTTCAATCGTCAGATCGCCGCCGAAACCGATAATGTCGCGGGCATTGTAATAATAATCGCCGAACAAAATCCATTCGGAAAATTCATAGTGACGCGGATTCGGAAAATTTATCTTCGACATTTTCGCAACAAATTAAATAATTCGCTGTGTAACGAAAATAACAAATCTCGGAGGTAAAATAAATGAAAAAATTCATCATCAATCTGTTTTCAAATCGTTTCGGAATCATTTCGGCAGCATTGAATCTTTGCTATTTCGCAAGCCAAGGAAATCATGTCACGTGTAACCCGATCGGGAAAATTTTTGTCTCTATGAATTTTCCGGCGGCTCTTTCGGCGCTGCTCTCGCTCAAATTCATCGGAATTTTTGCTCGTCCACTTTCGATTGCGGCAGAAACGCAGATCGCAAATATTTTCTTTGCGACCTTTATCGTCCTGCAATGGCTTGTCATCGCGTGGATCGCCAAAACGCTTGCCGCAAAAATCCGGCGACCTAAAATGTAATCCGCCAAAACTGTTGAAATAATGAATAATTGAGAAATCGGGCTTCGTCGGCGATCATTTATCAATTATCCATTATCAAATATCAATTGTTTCAGCAGTTTTTATCTCCCAAAATTTTCCGGTAAATTGCCAGATATTCGGGCGCGATCTTTTCCGCCGTGAATTCATTTGCCAGTGCGCGGTTGTTTTCGCTCATTCTTTGGCGCAAATCTTTGTCGTTTATAATTTCGGCGATCTTTTCGGCTAGATCAGCGGGATTTTTCGGCGCACAGAAAAGACAGTTTTCGCCTTCTTTTAAATAATCGGCGGCGGCGCGAATTTTCGTCGTCACAATCGGCAAACCGAACTGCAAAGCGTTGAAAATCACCATCGGAAAACCTTCGATGTGAAACGTCGGAAAAACCAGCAAGCCGCTCGCACGGTAAAATTCCCGGACGGTTTCTTCGGCAACGTGTCCGTGAAAATTGACGAATTCGCCGATTTCGAGAGTTTTCGCCAGATGTTCGGCAACCGAACGCGTTTCGCCGTCGCCGAGAACTTCCAGAACAACGTCGAAACCTTTTTCGCGCAAAACGGAAACGGCGCGAACGGTTTCGAGCAAACCTTTGGTCGGAATCAAACGCGAAACGAAAATCAGCCGAAACGGAGTTTCCCCGGAAAAGTTTTCCACAGGTGGAAAACTTTTCCGGGCGAAAAGAATCAGCGCGTTTTTAACGACAAAAAACTTTTCTTCCGGAAATCCGAAACCGACAAAACCGCGTTTTTCTTCCGACGACAAAAGCCCGATCCCGTCCGCCGTTTTGATTAAATAACGAATCAAAAATCCAATCACGAAATTCGCTTTCCCGAGCAATTCGACATCCGAACCGTGAAATTTCAGAAAAATCTTTGCGCCGTTGTTTTTCAGCCAAAAAAGCGAAAACGCGTCGCGCAGGATCGCTTTTGTTTCAAACGATGTATTGATGTGCAGCAGATCGAATTTTTCTTCGCGCAAAATGCGGCGAAATTTCAGCGCGGTTTTCCAAACCTGCCTGACGCGCCGGAGCATTGAGATTTTCGCGTCGTTGTCGAAAGTATAAATCTCTTCGCGCACCGCCGCGCCGTGCCTTTCGAGTTCGCGCAAAAAAGGCGGTTCGCAGGCGTTAATGCCGCCGCGCGCCGTTTTTTCGGGCATTCCGACGAGAATTTTCATTTTGATTTCGGAAATTTGATCAGATAGAAAACATCCGCGAGGCGCAGCGTACAATTGATCGAGTCAATCGTTAACTGCGAATCCAAACTGTTGAAATAAAAATACTTCCACGTTCCGTCTTCCTGTTTGATAAAATGCTCGACCAGACATTTATCCTGCGAAACCAGCACATAATCGGTCAATGTCGGATTGCAAATCTGATAACGATGAAATCTATCGGTGCGGTCGAATTCGGCGGTTGATTCGGACAAAACTTCGATGATGACGCGCGGATTCAACACCACATCGCGGTGTTTGTCGTGATATTCCGGTTCGCCGCAGATCACGACTAAATCAGGATACGAGATCATTCCCTTTTTGAGCGAGCTTTTCGGCGGCATAAATCCGCTGCGGACTTTTGTGTCTTTTGCCCGCACGCGGCAGTTCGTGTCGTAGAGAGAATTTCCAATCAAACGAATCAAATTCGAGGAAATGTCGGCGTGTTCGCCGCTCTCGCCCGCCATCTGACGAATCTCGCCGTCAAAAAATTCGTGTCGGGTTTCCGCAGCGCGCTCGAATTCGAGATATTCTTCGAGCGTGAATTCGCCTTTTTTTGAGATTTTTCGTTTCGGAGTCGGCATTTCTAAATCGAATTATACAACATTTTCAAGTTTTCGAGATGCGCCTCGATGCTGAAATTTTTCTTTGCGTAAACGTAAGCGCGTTTTGCCAAATCGTTTCTGAAATCCTCGTTATTGGCGATTTTGATAAGTTTTTCCACCAGATCGGCGGCGTTTCCGGTTTGAAAGATTGCGGCGAATTCGCCGTTTCGGGAAACTTCCAAAAGCGGTTCGATGTCGGACAAAACCAGAGGAACTTTTGTGAGCATCGCTTCGACCGCCGCGATGCCGAAACTTTCGTGACGCGTGGATAAAACGAAAGCGTCGAGGACGCTTAAAATGTCGGCAACATCGCCGCGCGCGCCGACGAAATGCACGCGTTCGGCGATTTTATTTTCGCGGCAAAACTCCCGGCATTTTTCAAAATCGGAATTTTCTTCCGCGCCGCCGGCGAAAATGAAATGCGCGTTTTCCGCTTTCGAAAAAAATTCGGGCAAAGCGCGGCACACCGTCAACTGGTCTTTGCGCGGCGCGGCGTAAAAATTCCCGATCATTCCGAAAAGCAGAACATCGGGCAAAAGTCCTAATTCAGCCCTGAAATCTTTTCCGGTCGGCGACAATCTTTTTTCGTCAACGCCGTTGTAAACGACGTGAAAATTTCGTGAGGTTTCAAAATTTTCCTTTTCCGCGAGCCATTTCAGAAACTCGCGGCTGACCGAAATATTCGCCGCCGTGCGCGGGATCAGAAATTTCAGCGCGCGGCGATTTTTCGCGTCGGGAATGTAACCGTGAAAGCTCAGAACGAGTTTCGCGCCCGTGCCGCGAACGGCGAAAAAAGCGTGCAGCGCCTCGACCGCCTGATGCGTGTGAACGACCCGGATTTTCTGCGTTTTGATGATTTTTCTTAAACTTAAAACGAGCGAAGCGTCTAACGGCAGACGCCTTTGCAGACGGTAAAAATCAACGCCCGAATTTTTGAAATCATCTTCCAGAGCGCCGCCGCCGGTCGCCGCGAACGACAGATCGAGCCCGTTTTTTTTCGCGTTCCGGCAAACGTCGAGCGCGAGAATTTCCGCGCCGCCGCGATTCAGTGAATCTAGAATATGCAAAACTTTCATCTCGTGTGTTTTGAGGCGTTTTTGTTGCTCTTTCGCAATGACAACGGGCGAAAAATTTGGTTTTATTATAGTTTGAAGTTTTGAAATGAACAAAGACCGTCAAAATTCGGAAGTTTTCGCCTTCGTTCCGTCCTACAATCACGCGCCGTTTATCGAAAAATGTTTGAATTCAATCATCGGTCAAACGTTGCCGCCCGCGAAACTGCTCGTGATTGATGACGGCTCAAAAGACGAATCGCCGAAAATTATCGAACGGGTTCTGAAAACCTGTCCGTTTGATGCTGAACTAATTGTGCGCGAAAATCGCGGTCTGTGCCGGACTTTGAATGAAGGGTTTTCTTTAAGCAAAGGAAAATATTTCGCTTACGTCGGCTCGGACGATTATTGGCTGCCGGCGTTTTTTGAAGAACGCGTAAAACTTCTCGAAAAACGCGGCGGTGCGGTTTTGGCTTTCGGACACGCTTTTTTGATTGACGGCGCAGGGCGCATTTTCGACAGCACAGAAAATTACACCGACAGTTGGGCAAATTACACCGACGGCGATGCGCGACCGATGCTTTTAAAAGGTCACGCGCCGATCAGCTCGACGATTTTTTACCGCCGCGCCGCGTTGGAAAATGTTTCGTGGAACGAAGCGTCGCGGCTCGAAGATTACGAAATGTATCTGAAATTGATGAATCTCGGCGATTTTGCTTTCGACCCGCAAGTGCTTTCCGTCTGGCGGCATCACAGCTACAATACGAGCGGAAATATCGGTTTGATGATGGACGAAGTCATCGAAGCGCAAAACCGGAATATAAAAGATTTGGGCATCGGCGCGGCGCAGTTAAAGGAAATTCAGATGAACACGAAATTTCGCTATGCCCGCGAATTTTTGCAGCACGGCGATAAACGGCAGGCGTTTCAAATCGCAAAAGAAAACTGGCGCGGCGCGGCATCAAACGCCGAACTCGCAAAATTCGCTTTGCGAATGTTCGTGCCGATGAGCTTAATAAATTTTCGGCGGAATCTGCGAAAAAAGCCGCGTTAAAATAATTTATGAACGACGAAAAATCAGCGAATCTCAAAGCGGAATTTGAAAAATTGAATCCGTGGATTACAAAATTTCACATCGGCGGCGAAGATTTCGGCGGCAACTTCGATGCGATGCGCGATGTGCGAATCGCGCAATTTTTTGAAGTTTTTCCCGACGCGGAAAGCATCATCGAACTCGGTTCGCTCGAAGGCGGACACAGTTTCGCGTTGGCGCAAAACCATTCTGTTAAACGAGTTACGGCAATCGAAGGACGCGCAATAAATATCCAAAGAGCAGAATTCGTGCAGAAAATTTTAGGCGATGAAAAGGTCGAATTCGTTGAAGACGACATCGAGAAATTAAACTTTGAGAAATTCGGAAAGTTTGACGCGGTTTTTTGTTCGGGCTTGCTTTATCATCTGCCGCGACCGTGGGAATTGATCCCGAAACTCGCTCGTGTCAGCCCGAATATTTTTATCTGGGCGCAGGTTTCCGAAGAAGCGAAAGCGAAAAAAATGCGCGAAGGCTGGCGCGGAAAATTTTACCGCGAAGGCGGTTTGTTCGATCCTTTGAGCGGTCTGAGCAAAAAATCTTTCTGGCTCTCGCTCGGTTCGCTGATCGGACTTCTGACGGCGAACGGCTACAAGGAAGTAAAGATCATCGAACACGATCTCGCGCACCCGAAAGGCAACGCCGTGACGCTTGCCGCGACGCAGGATAAGTTCAGACTGGTGAAAGATTCGGAGAAATAATTTTTGTCATCGGAAACCGAAAAATCAGCGGAAACTACATATATCAAACCGGCGAGCGGTTGGCTCAATCTGGATTTGAAGGATTTGTGGACTTACCGCGAACTGCTCTATTTTTTGACGTGGCGCGACGTTAAAGTGCGCTATAAACAAACGGCGATCGGCGTTCTCTGGGCGGTTTTGCAGCCCGTGCTGACAACGGCGATCTTCACGGTGATCTTCAGCACTTTCGCGCGGTTCGAGTCGCAGCGCGTACCGTATCCGCTGTTTGTTTTAAGCGGTTTTTTGATCTGGCTTTTCGTTTTTAATTCGATCAGTTTCGCCGCGAACAGTCTGGTCGGAAACTCGAATCTCGTGACGAAAATCTATTTTCCGCGTCTGATCGTGCCGTTTTCGGCGACGCTATCGGGGCTTTTCGATTTGCTTTTCAGCTTTGCGGTTCTCGCGGTTTTGATGATTTATTATGTTTCCCAAAACGCCGTCACGCTTTCGTGGCAAATCCTGTGCGCGCCGTTTTTTATCTTGTTGGCGATTTTGCTGACCGTCAGTTTGGGCAATCTTTTTTCCGCTCTGAATGTTCGTTTCCGCGACGTAAAATTCGCTTTGCCGTTTGCTTTGCAAGTCTGGATGTTCGCTTCGCCGGTTTTTTATCCGCCCGAAATTCTTTCGGAAAAAGCGCGTTTCGTCTTGGCGTTTAATCCGTTAACGGGCATTTTGCAGGGCTTTCGCGCTTCGCTTTTCGGCGAAAGTTACGATTGGCTGACGATCGGCATTTCGGCGGCGATGACGGTCGTTTTAATGGTGCTCTCGCTTTTTGTTTTTAAGCGAATGGAAGATGATTTCGCGGATTTGATTTGAAAATTGGTTTTTGGTCTTTGGCTTTTAGTTTTTTAATTTTGCACATATTTACGGCTTTGCACAAAAAACAATTAAAAGCATTGGTGTGATAAATCATTATCAATTTTACATTCTGCATTTTACATTTTTTAGCAGGTATTTATTGCATTTAATGAAGAATGTAGAATGTAGAATGTAAAATGATTCGGCGGCTTTCGACTTTTTTGCCTATTTTTGTGCAAAGCCCATTATTTACTATAAGCATTTAATAAATAGTGCTTTTACCAAAAACCAAAGACCAAAAACCGAAGATTAATGAAAGTTATTAAAGTCGAAAATTTATCGAAACTCTATTATCTTGGCGGCGCGAAGCATAATTCGCTGCGCGACGCGATTGCGGGTTTCGTCAAAAATCCGCGCCGCGACAAAAAGAATGAGCTGTGGGCTTTGAAAGATGTCAGCTTTGAAGTTGCCGACGGTGAGGCTTTGGGAATTATCGGCAGAAACGGCGCGGGCAAATCCACGCTTTTAAAAATCCTTTCGCGCATCACCAAACCGACGCGCGGGACGGCGGAAATTCGCGGACGCATCGGCAGTCTTTTAGAAGTCGGGACGGGTTTTCACAGCGAGCTTTCGGGACGCGAGAACATCTTTCTAAACGGTGCGATTTTGGGAATGAAGCGCGCCGAAATTGAAGCCAAATTCGAAGAAATCGTCGCTTTTTCCGAAATCGAAAAGTTTATTGATACGCCTGTCAAACATTATTCGTCGGGAATGTATATGCGCCTCGCTTTTTCGGTCGCCGCGCATCTCGAACCCGAAATCCTGATCGTTGACGAAGTGCTGGCGGTCGGCGATGTCGCGTTTCAGAAAAAATGTCTGAACAAAATGCGCGATGTCGGACGAACGGGCAGAACCGTTCTTTTCGTTTCGCACGATATGCAGGCGGTTTCGCGTCTATGTAGCCGCGCGATCTGGCTCAAAGACGGCAAATTAGTAAAGTCGGGTGAAACCGGCGCGGTCATTAATCAATATCTGCACGAGCAATCACAATCGGGCGCGGAAAAATCTTGGGAAACGGCGGAAAAAGCACCCGGAAACGAATTTACGAGGCTGCGGCGCGTGCGCGTTTGCGATGCGGAAGGCAAGACTACGGCGGCGCTCGATATTCGCCGTTCCATAGGAATCGAAATGACTTACGAAGTTCTGCAAGGCGGCAAAGTTCTGATTCCGAATTTTCATTTTTACAACGAACAAGGCGTTTGCATTTTTATCTCGCACGATTGGAGCGGCGAATGGCGCGAGCGTCCGCGCGAGACGGGCGAATACACGAGCACGTGCCGGATTCCGCCGAATTTTCTCGCGGACGGCAATATTTCCGTCAAAGTCGCGGTTTCGACATATCTGCCGCTCGAAGTTCATTTTGTCGAATCGGATGCGGTTTCCTTTAATGTTGTTGACAGTTTTGAAGGCGACGCGGCACGCGGCGATTACGGCGGACCGATGCCCGGCGTGGTGCGCCCGATCTTGGATTGGGAAACGAAGTTCTCGAAATCCTGAATTTTAATTTATTTGCCCACGAAATACACGAAAAAGATGAAATATTTTTAACGGTTTTTATCTTTTTTTTCGTTTCTTTCGTGTGTTTCGTGGGCGAAATCACCTCATTCTCAACAAACCCGAAGCTTTTATTTAAAGTTTTCGCAGGTAAAAACAGGCTTGATCGCCTTTGTTTTCTTTGTTCAAAATTTCGGCTTGGCGTTCCCAGATGCGAATTTGTTCGGGCGTTATCGAATCGTCGAAATTGTTTCCTTGCTTATCCGTTTGCTCGTTCATCGCAATATTGCGGGCGTATTTTTCGCTGCCGTAAAACTGGAAAACGTCCGAATCGTAAACGACTTTAGCAACCTCGAAACCGGAGTTTTCGGCTAATAAACGGAAACTTTTTTCGGTGTAGAGAAAAAGATGGCGCGGCGCGTCGAGCTGCGCCCAGTTCGTGCCGTATTTTTCCCACGCGAAAGCCGCGACGGGAATCCGAATCAGACAGAATTTTCCGTTCGGCAAAAGACGCTGAATTTCGTGCAGGCTTTCGAGCGGGTCGGGCAGATGCTCGAACGAATGATGCAGCATTACGAGATCGAAAAACGGTTCGATCCCGGGAAGCGAACGCTTATAAATCTTCACGCCGTTCGGATAAAAAATGTCGTTTTCGATAAAAGCGTCCGCGCCCGTCAAATTGCGAAAACCATAATAATAAAGCGTTTGCAGAAGTTTGCCCGTGCCGCAGCCGAAATCCAGGATTTTTGAATGAAAATTTAATTCAAGTAAAGGTTCTTTCAAATAATCCGGGAAAAACGTATTAAAACGCGTCTGCTTTTTGACGATCAAACGGCTGATACGGTTTTTTCGATTGAGCAGATAATTTCCGAGATAACGCGCCGCGAGCCGGGTTTTTGAAAGTTCTTCAACGCCGCCGTTTTCATCCGAATTCAGGGAATAATAATCCTTCGGATAATAGCGGCTCAGATCGGGAATTTCGCAGATTTGCAGTGTGCTGCACGCGCCGCATTCGAGGTAATCAAATTCATCGCGTGTGCCGAACATCATTTCGCGTGTTTTGTGAATTCGGTTGTTTTCGCCGTTTCCGCAAATTCGGCAGAGATTTGTCATAAAGTTCAAGTAAAACAAAAAAAAGCGAGGTTGTGAAATAACGCGCGGTTTCGGTTAAAATCGAACGTAAATCAAATGGAGATCCGAAAAAAGTTCAAGACCGTCAGCCGCCTTATAAAAGAAAGAAACTGGTCGGCGGTCAGCGGAAAATTAAAACTTCGCCAACGCCAAAAGCGCGAAGCGAAAAACTATCGCAAATGGCTTTCTGAAAACCAAATCACCGAAACCGACCGCGAAAAAATGCGCTCGGGAATCGCCGCTTTTTCGCATAAACCTTTAATTTCCATTCTCTTGCCGGTTTACAATATCGAAGAAAAATTTTTGCGAAAATGCCTCGAATCGGTTCGTGCGCAGATTTACGAAAACTGGGAGCTTTGCGCGGCGGACGATTTTTCGCCTGCGCCGCACGTTCGGCGGGTTTTGGAAGAATATGCAAGCAAAGATAAAAGAATTAAAACGGTCTTTCGCACCGAAAACGGGCATATTTCCGCCGCTTCAAACTCCGCGCTCGAAATCGCAAACGGCGAATTTACGGGGCTTTTAGATCACGACGACGAGCTTTCGGAAGACGCGCTTTTTCACGTCGTTCGGGAAATTAACGCGTTCGCGGACGCGGCTTTTATCTACACGGACGAAGATATGATTGATGCGGAAGGCAATCGTTTTCTACCGAAATTCAAACCCGATTGGAGCCGCGATTTTTTCTATTCGGTCAATTACGTGACGCATTTTGCGGTTTACCGCACCGCAATTTTAAGAAAAATCGGCGGCTTTCGCGCGGGATTCGAAGGCAGTCAGGATTACGATCTGGCACTGCGTTTCATCGAACAGATTGACGAAAAACAGATTCGTCATATTCCGAAAATTCTTTATCACTGGCGCACAATCGAAGGTTCGGTCGCGTTTTCTTCGGATGCCAAACCTTACGCGCACGAACGCGCCCGCGCGGCATTGCGCGAACATTTTGAAAGAATCGGAAAAAAGGCAAAAGTTGAGCAAAGCATTTACGAACTGCACCGCGTTTGCTACGAATTACCCGAAAATCCGCCAAAAGTGAGTTTAATATTGTCGGCAGACAAAGATTTTGAAACGGCGGAAAATTCAGTCGAAAATTATTTGAAAGAAACCGATTATCAGAATCTTGAAATTGTTTTGATTTGCGCCGGAAACTTAAAAAATAAATCTTTTCCGAAAAATATCAAAATAATTTTCCGTGAAAATTTATCGAAAGCCGAAAGTTTGAACCGGTCAGTTTTGCATTCAACAGGCGAAATTTTATGTTTTGCCGATGCGAATCTGCGTCCGTTTTCAAAAGATTGGCTAAAGGAATTAGCGAGTTTTGCGATGCAAAAAGAAATCGGCGCGGTCGGCGGAAAAATTCTCAACTCACACGAAACAATTTCTGACGGCGGTTTTGTTTTGGGTTTTGACGGCGCAGTTGGTGCGGCGAATCGAGGTTTGCCGCGTGATACGGATGAAGGTTTATACCGAACGCGCATCATCAATAATTTTTCGGCGGTTTCCGCAAACTGTCTGACTGTCAGGCGCGAGATTTTTGATAAAACCGGCGGTTTTGACGCGGAAAATTTGCCCGATTCGCTTTTCGATGCCGATTTTTGTTTGCGGTTGCGCGAACGAAATTTACGAATCGTTTTTACGCCTTACGCCGAGCTTATTAAAATTGAAAAAAGCGATTCGCAGTCAAAACCAACCGCAAAGGAAAAGGATTTTTTCGCGCAAAAATGGCGAAACATAATCGAAAAAGACCCTTTTTACAATCCGAATTTGTCGCTTTCGGGTGAAACTTTTACAATCAAAATCTAGCGTTGGAATAACTCGAAAAACAGACGGAATTTAGGAAAGACGATGATTAAATTCGATTCGGAAATCTGCACAAATTTTGAAGAAGCGTCGAGCCGCGAATGGCTCGAAACAAACGGCATCGGCGGTTTTGCGTCCTCGACGATTGCGGGCGCGAATTCGCGCCGTTATCACGGGCTTTTGACCGCCGCGACGAAGCCGCCTTTAGGGCGCGTCGTGATGCTTTCAAAGTTTGAGGAAACGCTTCACATAAACGAAAATTCTTATGAACTTTCGGCGAATCAGTATCCGAATTCCGTTTACCCGCAAGGGTTTAAATATCTCAAATCCTTTCGTTTAGATCCGTTTCCGATCTGGACTTTTGAAGTCGAAGGAATCGAAATCGAAAAGAAAATCTTTATGGTTCACGGCGAACATACGACGGTTTGCCAATGGACAATAAATTCCAAATTCCAAATTCCAAATTCCAAATTCTTTTTGGAATTAAAGCCTCTTTTGGCTTTTCGCGATTATCATCATTTGCGGCGGGATGCGGACGATTTCAACACCGATTTTCAGGCGGCGGAAAATATTGTTTCGGTCGCGCCGGCGGCGGAATTTCCCGCTTTGTTTTTCACGCATAACGCCGCGTCGGTCGAGAAAACTTCGCATTGGTATCGTGATTTTGAATACGCGATTGAAAAAGAACGCGGCTTCGATTTCCGCGAAAATCTGTTTCAGCCTTTCGCTTTGAAATTCGATTTATCCGAAGCCGCAAACGTTATCGCTTCGACGCGGATTGACGCGGTTTATGAAATCGCGCAACTCGAAGCGGCGGAGCTTGCGCGGCGCGAAGATTTGATCGTCAAAGCGGACGCGAAAGACGATTTCGCGGCACAATTAGCACTGGCGGCTGATCAATTTATCGTTTCGCGCGGCGCGGGGAAAACCGTGATCGCGGGTTATCCGTGGTTTTCCGATTGGGGACGCGACACGATGATCGCTTTAACAGGTTTGACGATTTCGACCAACCGAACCGAAATTGCGCGTGAAATTTTGCTCGAATTTTCGAATCATCTTTCGATGGGAATGCTGCCGAATCGTTTTCCCGACTTTGGGAGCGAAGCCGAATACAACACGGTTGACGCGACGCTCTGGTATTTTGAAGCGATTCGCGCTTACGTCGAAAAAACGCAGGATTACGATTTTGTCCGTGAAAATCTGTATAAAAAATTGGCTGAAACGATTGCATGGCATCTTCGCGGAACGCGCTACAACATTCACGTTGACACGGACGGGCTGCTTTATGCCGGAACGGAAGGCGTTCAGCTCACATGGATGGACGCGAAGATCGGCGATTGGGTCGTTACGCCGCGCATCGGAAAACCCGTTGAAATTCAGGCACTCTGGTATAACGCTTTGAAAATTATGGCGGATTTTGCCTTGAAATTCGGCGACGAACAAGACCGTCAGCGTTACGAAGCAATGGCGGAAACGGCGCGGCAGAGTTTTAACGCCGTCTTTTGGAACGACGCGGAAGATTGTCTGTTCGATGTTGTCATCAACGGCAAGCGCGACCCGAGCGTCAGACCGAATCAGATTTTTGCAGCGAGTTTGACGTATTCGATGCTTTCCATCGGACACGCGCAAAAAATTGTCGAAAAGGTCGAAGCCGAACTTTTAACGCCCGTCGGTTTGCGCTCGCTTTCGCCGAAAGATAAGGATTATTGCCCGATCTATATCGGCTCGCCTTTGGAAAGAGATTCGGCTTATCATCAAGGCACGGTTTGGGGCTGGCTGATCGGCGCGTTCGTTGACGCTTACCGAAGAGTTTATTCAAACGGAAATCAGGCGGAAAAACGCGTCGGGGAAATTCTCGCGGGCTTCAAAAAACATCTGACCGAAGCCGGTTTGGGACAAATTTCCGAAATTTTCGATGCCGACGCGCCGCACGCGCCGCGCGGCTGTCCGGCGCAGGCATGGAGCGTCGCGGAAGTTTTGCGCGTGAAGAATTAGATATTGCGCCGACTTTTGAATTGCCGCCAACTTCAGTTGGAGGTCAGTCAGGAAGATAATCAAAGGCTTTAGTCGAATACAAAAAAATTCAAATAAAATCCTTATTGCTTTAGCTCAAGCTGATCGGATGATCGTTTTTTAAATTCGGCTAAAGCCTTTGATTATCTTCCTGACTGACCTCCAACTGAAGTTGGCGGCAAATTATTCACAAAAACATCGAATGAAATTTGGAGGCGATTCATCAAACTTTCAACTGCCATTTCGTGCGCGTGTAAGCGATGCGGAAGCCGTTCTTTTCGGCGTTGCGCTGCGATTGGCTGCCGGGCGACGCGCCCATCATCGCAATCTTGCAACCGTTTTCAGCCGCAAACCGCAAACGAGCGTCGAGCAATGCGCTTTGCGCTCCTTGGCGGCGACCTTCGGGAATCGTGCTTGCGCCCGCGAGAATCGCTGCATCGTCGTAAATAAACAGCATTCCGGCGGAAACGGGTACGCCGTCGAGTTCGGCAAGAAACGGAAATCCGCCTTTCGTCTGTGCGCTGATGCGCCCGAAATTAAACATAAATTCGGCAAGTCCTTCCATTTCGGTTGACCAGCCGTTCGCCGAGGTTTGCGCCCAGATTTCTTCTTCGCCCGCCTCGGCAATCCGCGTTTTGATCAACGGATTTATCGGCATATTTAATTTATTATCCGAATCAATTTCCTGAAACATAATGCTCGTCAATTGACACGGCTGATAACCGCGTTCATTTAATAACGCCATCAAAGAAACGTCCGCCAGCGGCGAAACTTCGTGAAAAACGGGCGCGTCGTGTTTTTTGAAAAATGCTTCGAGTTCGTCTAAATTTTTATCCGTAATTTCATCGAAAACGCCGAGTCCGAAGGTCTGCGTCAGCGGCGATTCCGCGCCGTCAAACATTGCATACGCGCCCGCGACTTCAATCCATTCCGCGCTGACTTCGGGCGAAATTTCGGCGCGCGCTTCGACAAACGAAGCGTTGGCGCGCGCTTCCGTGCGTTCGAGCTTTTGCGATAAATTCCGGTCTGAAAAAATCATTTCGCTATTTCCTGTTTGAACCGTGCTTTGGCGATGATTCCGGTCGAGCCGCACGGTCACGTTCGAAACGTCTAAAACTTCGGCAGTTTCATCAATCGAGAGTCCGCTGAAGTATAGCGCAGTTCAACAACTTTCGTCTGCCGCCGGTCGAATTCGGCGAGCCGTTTCAAGGCTTCGTCCAGTGTTTCAGATCAATACTCTTTTCATTTTCGGAAACCTGAAAGGCTTTGTCGAGCGGCAGATCACTGCCCGCGCCGCCTTCAGGAAACTTTTCTCGCCGAACCGGAAAAGTTTTAAGACGCATTTTAGCCGAACCAAAAAGATAAAACGTAAAAACCCGTCAAAGCCAGCAGAAGACAGCCTAAAATCATCAGCGGAAAACCGATCATCAAAAAGTCTTTGGCACGGATGCCGCCTTCGCTGTGAACCATCGCGTTGATCGGCGTGCTGATGATGAATGGAGTTCCCAAAGACGCGGCAACCGCGATCAAAACCGCGACTGACGGATGCGGAATAAACGCCGCCGCGAACGGAATCAGCATCGTCACGGTCGCCGTGTTGCTCATCAAAGCGGAAAGCAAAGCCGACGCAAAACAGACGATAAAAATCTGCAAGGTAAAAGGCATTGCGCTCCAATCCAGACGATTTGCCCAAAATTCGATCAAGCCCGCGCTTTCGAGAAGGTTTCCGAGAGAAACGCCACCCGCGATCAGCGCAATCGTTCCCCAATCAATCGCGTTCAAATCCTTGCGTTTCAAAAGCCCCGAACCGAACAGAATCGCCGCCGAAGCGAGCGCGACAACCGGCGAAGAAATTCCGTGAACGGGTTCGGTCAGCCAGAAAACAATCGCTAAAGTAAAAATCACGACGACCGTTTTGCCTTTTTTTGAAAGCGTCGGAACTTCGATTTCGTCCGCGTCAAAATCGCCTTTGACGCGGTAAATCAGCTTTATCAAAATAGTTCCGGCAATCAACAAACCGATCGTCAAAGGCAAAGCAAAGCTCATCCATTCGGCAAACGTGATGTGCTTTTGCTTCTCAAGCGCCGAAATCGCAATCGCGTTCGGACCCGTTCCGATCGGCGTGGCGATGCCGCCGAAATTTGCGCCGATGGCGACCGCAATCAGCAAAGCGCGGCGGAAACCGTCTTCCAAACCGAGTTTTTTGGTCAAAGGATGAAGCGCGGCGATCATCATCGCGGCGGCGGCGATGTTCGACAGCCACATTGACATAAACGCCGTCGCGCCGACCGTCAGAACGATCAAAAGCAAACGATTTTTTCGGGAAAATCTAACCGCGAGCTTGGCAAGCAGAATATCGAGTTGATAACGCGAAGCCGCCACACCGAACGCAAATCCGCCGAAAAACAGCATCAGAATCGGATTCGCCGCCCATTTCAAAACCTCGCCCAAAGCGTAATTTTTTGAAACCGGCGCAAGCAAAACAGCGGTCAAAACCCATAAAACAAAGGTCGGAACATACGCCGGAACGATCTCCGAAAGCCACAAGATCAAACAGATTCCCGCGATCAGAGTCGCCCGCGCCTGCAAATCGTTATCAAAAAACGTCAGCGAAAACGCGGAAACCGCCGCACACAAAACTAAAACAACAAAAAGTGTGCGCTGCGAAAATTCCCCGCCCGCGATTTCCGTCTTTTCCAACGCATCAGCCATTGGAAATAAAATAGCTTTGTTTGCCGTTGAATTGCAAAATGATTGTTCTGATAAATTTACGGCTCATAAATTGGTTTTTTGAAAAATATTAAGCAGTGAACTAAAAGTAATGCTTTGAAAATCATTTTTTGAGAAATCGTTCTTCGCCGGGAGCGCACGCATCCGTGCGTGCTACGTCGCTTGCAAAGCGGCGTAAAAGCCTTGCTCAATCATGGCTCGACATTTAACGCATTTATTCGCGCCGTGCGCTCAGGCACGCAAGGATGCGTGCGCTCCCGGCGAAGAACGGTTTTCTTTTTTCAATCACCGATTGAGAATTTCAAACAGCCTTTCTTTCAGTTCACTACCAAATATTATAACTTTCCGACGAAGTTTCATTTTTGATGAGAAATTGCCGTCCGCACAACTTCCATTGATGGTTTTGCCTGCCGTAATAAGTATGACCGTGACGATAGAATTACTTTTGGTTCACTACCAAAATCTCGTCAATGAACTGAAAAACAGCTAAAAAAAGGGTGAAGAATGATTTAAAATCATTCCTCACCCTTTAGATTTCATCCCTCAAATTACGGGTGCGTCATATCAACCGGAATAACCCATTCATCAAATTGTTCGCTCGTTAAAAGTCCTAATTCGAGCGCGGATTCTTTGAGAGAAATTCCTTTTTTGTGCGCGTTTTTGGCGATCTTGGCAGCGTTGTCGTAGCCGATGTGCTGATTAAGCGCGGTGACGAGCATCAGCGATTCGCTGAGATATTTGTCAATCTGCGGGCGGTTCAGTTCGATGCCCGCGACACAGAATTCGACGAATCCGCGGCACGCGTCGTTTAATAACCGGACGGAATGCAGAAAGTTGTGAATCATCACGGGTTTGAAAACATTTAATTCAAAATTCCCTTGCGAACCCGCGAAACCGATCGCGGCATCGTTGCCCATGACCTGCGCGGCGACCATCGTGATCGCTTCGGACTGCGTCGGATTAACCTTTCCGGGCATGATCGAACTGCCGGGTTCGTTTTCAGGAATCGTGATTTCGCCGATGCCGCAGCGCGGTCCCGAAGCCAGCCAGCGCACGTCGTTGGCAATTTTCATCAAGGAAGCGGCGAGAGTTTTGAGTGCGCCCGAAGCGAAAACGATTTCGTCGTGCGCCGAAAGCGCGGCAAATTTGTTCGGATGTGCGCGAAACGGCAAACCCGTCAGCTCGGCAATCTTCGCGGCGGCTTTGTCGGCGAATTCGGGATGCGCGTTCAAGCCTGTGCCGACCGCCGTGCCGCCGATTGCCAGATCGAATAAACCGTCTAAAACTAATTTCAATCTTTCAATATCGCGCTCAATCAAACTCGCCCAACCGCCGAATTCCTGCCCGACGGTGATCGGCGTTGCGTCTTGCAGATGCGTTCTGCCAATCTTCACAACGTCGGCAAATTCCTTCGCCTTTGCATCAATCGCGTCGTGCAATATTCGGACAGTCGGAATCAGTGCGTTCAGACGTTCGGCGGCGGCGATATACATCGCAGTTGGGAAAGTATCATTTGATGATTGCGACATATTCACATCGTCGTTCGGATGCACGGGCTTTTTCGAACCCATTTCGCCGCCCTCGATTTCGATGGCGCGGTTCGAGATAACTTCGTTGGCGTTCATATTCGTCTGCGTTCCCGAACCAGTCTGCCAGATTCTTAAAGGAAAATGCGCGTCGAGCTTGCCTTCGATCACTTCGTCCGCCGCCTGCACGATTAAATCGAGTTTTTCTTTCGTTAAAAGATTCGATTTCAGTTCGTTATTCGTCAGCGCGGCGGCTTTTTTCAAAATCCCGAGCGCACGAATCATCTCGCGCGGCATCGTATCGAATCCGATGTCGAAATGATGCAGACTCCGTTCGGTCTGCGCACCCCAATATTTATCCGCTTCGACCGCGATTTCGCCCATCGAATCGGTTTCAATGCGTGTTTTTTTATCCGTTGCAGTTGCTTCTGACATAATGTTTTTTATTCGTTACAATATTATTGTTGCTTTATTTTGTGATTATACTTAGCTATTAAAGCTGTCAATTAAATTCTTTTGCAAACCTTTTGCACTATAATTTTAATCTAAGACAAGGGTTTCTATGAAAATCAAATTAAATATTTTTGTCGGTTTCGCTTTTTTATTCGTCGTTTTTGCCGGCGCGTCCAATATTTTCGCGCAGAAAGAACCCGTTGTCGGCGGTTACGCAGAAGTTTCGATTAAGGATAAAAACGTCATCAAAGCCGCGAAATTCGCCGTTAAAGAACGTGCTAAAACACAAAACACGAAGGTCAATCTGGTCGAGATAAAGAACGCGAAAATGCAGGTCGTCGCGGGCAGGAATTACGAAATTTGTATGATGACGAACTACCTCAACAAAAGAAGCAACAAGCTGGTTGACCAGTATGTTAAAGTCGTCGTTTACCGCAATTTGAAAAATAAATTGTCGCTGACCGACTGGACTCAGGAAAATTGCACCGAACAATAGAATTTTCGCCGGAGTTGACTTAGAGGGTTATTTCTTTTAAACTCTATGATTTTCGACTAGCAGGCAAATTTCTGCCTTTAAGAGCGAAGGAGATAATACAACAAAATGAGTTACGCAATTATCAGAACAGGCGGAAAACAATTTCCCGTAAGCGAAGGACAAACCCTGCGCGTCCCGACCATCGAAGCCGAAGAAGGCAAATGGGTCGAACTTGAAGCAATGGTCGTCGGCGAAGGCAAAGATGCCAAATTCGGCGGCGACGCAGTTGTCAAAGCAAGCATTGTCGGACACGGCAAAGGCGACAAAGTGATTGTTTTTAAGAAAAAACGCCGTAAACAATACAAACGCAAACAGGGTCACCGTCAAGGTTACACGGAAATCAAGATCGAAAAATTCTAGGAGGATAACGGATTGCGGATTGCGGATTGCGGATTGCGGATTTAATTAAAATCCCAAATCCCAAATCCCAAATCCCAAACCCCAAATCGAAATATGGCACATAAGAAAGGTGTAGGATCATCACGAAACGGACGCGATTCAGCGGCACAGCGGTTAGGTTTGAAGAAATTCGGCGGCGAACACGTTCTCGGCGGAAATATTCTGGCGCGTCAGCGCGGCACGAAATGGAAACCGGGCAAAAACGTCGGACGCGGCAAAGACGATACGCTTTTTGCTTTGATCGAAGGCTTTGTCAAATTTGAGAACAAAGGTCAAAAAGGCAAATTCATCAGCGTTTACGCGGAAGGCGCAACCGAACTCGAACCGAAAACGGTTTAGGTTAATTAAAATTCAGTTAAAAAAGATGTCGGCATTTTAAAATAACAGTGCCGACATCTTTTTGTGTCTAAAGTATCGCTTCAAAGACATATTTTTCGAGGAAATCTTCGCTAAATACTATATAAAAATAGCGGAAGTTTATTTTTTTTCCGCTCAAAAAATTTTTTTTCAAGCCTTTTGTTGAAGTTTTGCACAAGCCGCTAAAATACTCCCTAATATTGGCTAAATTTTTAAATATTGGCACAAAGATGCTTGCAAAGTTTTCCACAGTTTTTTCCACAGGCAAAGCGAAAAGTTTTCCACAGCTTTATAAAAAAAGCCTGTAAAATAAGGCTAAAACTTAAAGTATTTTCTACCCGTTTCCCTCTTGACAAGAAAAAAAAAGAGTGTAAAATCCATTTTACAGTCAAAAATGCTTACGGGCTTTTGACCGGTACAGGGAGAGGCGAGCAGAGCGGTGACGCTTTATTTGAGAGTAACGAAAGACGGAAATTAGTTACTATTTACGCCCTGAATCGAAGCCGAAAGGCTTTGCTCACGGAAAGGTTGAAAAACTTTTTCAGGTTACCCGGATAAAAACGGGAAACACTTTTCGGCAAGGAACCACCGGAGAGGAGCAGAAGTCGCTCATCGCAAGATGAGCCTCGTTGCCGGGAACGTAACCGGCGGTGGAGGAAAAGCCACCACAACAAAAACCTAACGGCACGGTGTTTCGAGAGAAACACAGACAAAATGTGCAAACAGATTGTGTGCTGACCGGAACTTTGGCTCGCCGCGAGTCGTTTCGGAATACAAAAAAAACCGGCAACAAGTAACGTGTACATGTGAAAGTTGCCACCTTAAATAAAGAATGCTTCGGCATATTGGTTTTAAGGGAAAAATTAGAGGCTGTTTCGAGCAATCGAACCAGCCTCTAGTTCTTTTTATTTATAAAATAGTTCGGATTCCGCGTTTTGCCATCCCTTTTCCAAAATCTTACAATTAGAACTTATGTTTATTGACCGCGCAAAAATCAGAATCAAAGCCGGCGACGGCGGAAACGGCGTGACGGCTTTCCGCCGCGAAAAATTCGTGCCGCGCGGCGGACCGTCGGGCGGCGACGGCGGAAACGGCGGCAGCGTCTGGCTCGAAGCAACCGAAGGCTTAAATACGCTGCTTCACCTACGCTACAATCCCGAACACAAAGGCGAGCGCGGACGGCACGGGGAAGGCTCGAACCGGCACGGCAAAGACGGTGAAGATATAACCGTCCAAATTCCGGTCGGAACGCAGGTTTTCGACGCCGAATCGGGCGATCTGGTTTTCGATTTTACCGAAGCCGGACAGCGCTATCTGGCGGCAAAAGGCGGCAAGGGCGGCTGGGGCAACCAGCATTTCGCGACGCCGACGCGCCGCGCGCCGAAATTTCATTACACGGGTCGTCCGGGTGAAGAAAAAGAATTGCAGCTTGAATTAAAACTCATCGCCGATGTCGGTCTGGTCGGTTTTCCGAACGCAGGAAAATCAACGTTGATCTCCGTGATCTCCGCCGCGAAACCGAAAATCGCCGATTATCCTTTTACAACGCTCGAGCCGAATCTCGGCGTCGTCGATCTGGGCGATTTCAAGACGTTTGTCGTCGCCGACATTCCGGGCTTGATCGAAGGCGCGTCGGAAGGCGCGGGACTCGGCGACCAGTTTTTGCGCCACGTCGAACGGACGAAGCTGATGCTGCATCTGGTTGACGTTTCTTCGATTTCGGGCAGAGACCCGGTCGAAGATTACGAGATCATCAACCGCGAGCTCGCAAATTACAATCAGGATTTAGCCGACCGACCGCAGATCGTCGTCGCGACCAAGCTCGACGCGCTGGACGAACCGGAAAGACTGGAAAGTTTGCGGGCGCGCGCCGCGCTGGACGGCAAAGATTTTCTCGAAATTTCGGCGGTTACCAATCTCGGAACAAAGGAACTCGTTTCGGCGGTCGCGAAAAAGCTTGACGAGATCAAGCAGACGGAAAAGGAAATTATTTTGAGCGAAAGGGCGGATGATTAAAGATCTGTTCGACATGCGCATGAACGACGGTTCGAGGCATTTTGCAGATATGCCCGAAGCCGTTTTTTTCGACGACTTTGCCGACCACGTCGAAAATTTGGAAGGCGCGGAAATCACCGAATTCATCACGGACGGCGTGATCGAAATGTGGCTCGATTTCGAATATCGCGGGCATAAATTTTCGGTCAACAATCAACTGGGCGATTACTGGTTTTTTGTCGAAGACCCTGAATGCCCTGAAGATATTTTGCTCGAAGTGTGCGACCATTTTCGGCAGCTTTTGGAAAAATGAAACGAATTGCATTTTACGGCGGCTCGTTTGACCCGCTTCATAACGGGCATTTGACGATTGCTCATCGGTTGTCGGAAGTTTTTGAGTTGGACGAATTCGTTTTCATTCCGGCTTTTCACGCGCCGCATAAAAAGGATAAAAAACCGACTTCCCCGTTTCACCGCTTTGCGATGCTTTGTTTGGCGACAAACAACGAACCGCACATTAAAGTTTCTAAAATGGAACTCGACGCACCGCATCGTCCTTATTCGGTCGAAACTTTGACGCATTTAAAAAATGAATTGACCGACGCGCAGATTTTTTTCGTGATGGGCGCCGACTCGTGGACTGATATTACGACGTGGCGCGAATGGGAAAAAGTTTTGATGATCGTTAATATCATCGTCGTGACGCGCCCCGATTACGAGATCGGTTTCGCGCACGTGACGGACGAAATTCGGGAAAGAATTGTGGATTTAAGAAAAGAATTTCCCGCAAAGGCGCAAAGGCGCAAAGACGGCAAATCCGAAATCCGAAATCCGAAATCCGAAATCTTTATCACGGATACCGTGCAGATTGATATTTCGGCGACCGAAATCCGGCAGAAAATCAAGGAAAACTCGAACGATTGGCACGAAGATGTGCCGGCGGCGGTTGCAAAATACATTAAAAAATACGAACTTTACATTTAACATTTATCATTCGTCATTGATCGTTTGTTGATTTCCGGCGCGAAATGTTAAATGATAAATGCTCATTGAAATTATGGAAGAACTACAGGAAAAAACTTTACAGCGCGAAACGGTTTCGGTTGAAATCGCAAACAATTCTACGCCTTTCGCCGAACTCGACGACGAAGTAAAACTCGCCTTGACCAGCGCGAGCGAGAAAAAAGCATTTGATCTGCGCGCGCTCGATTTGCGCGAGATTGCCAGTTTTACGGAATTTTTTATCATCGCCAGCGGCGCAAACCAGCGGCAGGTGCAGGCAATCGCCGACGAAATCGAAGAACAGCTCAAAAAACAACTGAAATCAAAAGCCGTCCGCACCGAAGGTTACGCTTCGGCGGAATGGGTTCTGATGGATTACGGCGATTTTATCGTTCATATTTTCGAGCAAAAAGCGCGTGAATTTTACGATTTGGAAAGACTGTGGCGCGATGCCCGTCGGGTCGAACTGCCGGAGAATATTTAAGTAAAAAGGCAAAAGGTAAAAGGCACAACTTTTCTTACTTTTACCTTTTGCCTTTTGCCTTTTGCCTTATGAAATTCCGTTTTCTCTGGGTCGGCAAAACAAAAGATAAAAACTGGCGGGTGCTGCAGGAAGAATATTTCGCGCGCCTTTCGCATTTTGTGCGGTGCGAGATCGTCGAGCTGAAAGATTCGGGTAAGGAAATCGAAGGCAAACTAATTCTCGAAAAGCTGAATCAAAGCACATTCGTCTGTTTATTGGACGTGAAGGGACGCTCGGTATCTTCGCACGATTTAGCCGCCAAATTGGAAAATTGGCAGAATCGAGGATTAAAAGAAGTAACTTTTATCATCGGCGGCGCGGAAGGTGTCGCGTCTGAGGTTGTCGAAAGGGCGGATAATAGTTTATCCTTGTCGTTTCTAACCTTTACGCACGAAATGGCGCGTGTCGTAATGTTGGAACAACTTTATCGAGCATTTACAATTATAAAGGGTTTTCCATATCAAAAATGAGTGAACTAAATTTAAAAGAAATAAAAGACAGATTAATCGCCGAACGCGAGAATCTTTTGAAAAAATTGAAAGATAACGATCTTTCCATTGACGATGCCGAAACTCCCGATCCGGTTGACTTAGCGGTCAGAAATTATTCTAAAAACGTGATGTTAGCGGTTTCAGAAAACGACAGCCGTCAGATTATTCTGATCAACGAAGCGCTCGCACGCATCGAAGACGAAGAATACGGCACGTGCCAGAATTGCGAAAAAGAAATCAATCTGAAACGCCTCGACGCGATTCCGTGGGCGCGTTACTGCCTGAATTGCCAGGAACTTGTCGAAAAAGGCTTGTTGGAAGAAGATTAGAAAGTGAAAAAGTGGAAAAGGGTAAAAGTGGAAAAGTTTTGCTTGTTCTCAAGTAAAATAATTTTTTCACCTTTTCACTTTTCCACTTTTTCACTTTAATTATGCTTCAAAAAATTTACGATTCCCTCCTAACTCTCGCGTATCCTCAAATTTGTCAGACTTGCAGTAATTCCGTTGAAAATTCAGCGGACGGCGTAGTGTGCCGAAAATGCTGGCAGAAAACAAAAATCTTTTCGGGAAATGAAACTCTCTGCGCCAAATGCTCGGCGTTTTTACAGGAAAAGCCTGCAAATTTCCAAACCTTCTGCCATCAATGCGACGAACATTTTTATGACGCGGTAATCGCCGTCGGGCTTTACGAAAACGCGCTCGCGGCTTCGGTTCTGCATCTCAAACGCGAGCCTTTTGTTGCCAAAACTCTGAAAAATCTTTTTATTTCCGCTTTTGAAAATTCGCCTTTTCAGGATGCGACGGTAATAATTCCCGTGCCGCTTTCAAAAAAAAGATCATTGGAACGCGGGTTTAATCAGGCGGAAATTTTGGCGGAAATTTTAGCGAAAGAATTTAATCTGAAAACCGACAAACAAAGCCTTGCGCGAAAGATTCATACGCCGATGCACCGCGCCGCAATGGACCGGCGCGCGCGCGAACTGACGGTCGAAAACGCTTTTGAAGTTACGCGCCCGAAACTTATAAAAGACGAACGGGTTTTGCTCGTTGACGACGTTTTCACATCCGGCGCGACGACTTCTTTCTGCGCCAAAGCTTTAAAGAAAAAAGGCGCGGACAAGGTTTATGTGCTAACCATTGCCCGCGCGATCTGAGGGATGAATGCTGAATGATGAATAATTGTCTTTAAATTCATCGTTCATCGTTCATCCTTTTTAAGGTGTGTCGAATTTCGGCGCGGGCAGATCGCCGTCTAAACCGAATTGCGTGAATAAAAACGAGCCGTTCGAGCTGCGGACAATATACCAAACGCCGTTTGACGGGCGGAAAACCCCGATGTCGTCGCGCCCATCGCCATCGTAATCGCCGACGACCGGAACATCGCCCGCCAATCCCCAATTCGTAATTTGGACGCTCGTGTTCGAGCTGTTTAGAACATACCACGCGCCGTTGCGGAAAACCGCTTGGTCGGTTTTGAAATCACCGTCGAAATCGCCCTGCACGGGAACGTCGCCGTTTGCGCCGAAACCGACCGCGCCAAACGCGTTATTCGTGCTGTTCAAACGATACCAGAAACCGTTTGACGGTCGCCACAGCGAAATATCCGTCCGTCCGTCGCCGTCATAATCGCCCGGTGTCGGAATGTCGCCGTCCAAACCGAACTGCTGAATAACCGCCGCGCCGTTCGATGAATTAGAGCGATACCACGTTCCTTCCGACGGGCGGTAAACCGCAAAATCCGCTTTCGCGTCGCCGTCGTAATCGCCGGCGGCGGGAATATCGCCGTTTGCGCCGAACTGAATGATGCCAACCGTGTTGTTACTGCTCAGAAAATGATACCAAGTCCCGTTTGACGGGCGGAAAACCCCGATGTCCGTGATGCTGTCGCCGTCGTAATCTTCGGGAGTCGGAACGTCGCCCGTTAATCCGAAGCCCTGCACACGAAATGTATTATTCGAGCTGTGATTGATATACCAAACGCCTTCCGACGGGCGAAAAACCGAAACATCCGTTCGCAAATCGCCGTCAAAATCCGCCGATGTGCGGGCGCGCGTGATTTTGTCCACCTGTCCGTTTGAATAGCAAATATAAATCTCTCCGTCTTCATCTTCGCCGAACGAAAGAATATTGCGACCGGAAATATCGTGCATGATAATTTGTGATGAACCGTTCCAACGCAAAATTTCCGCCGAACAGTAATCTCCAAAAATATATTGTCCGTCAGGAATGCTTTTCAATGCGCCGCGATAAACATAACCGCCCGTAATCGAACAACGTCCGCCTGTCCGGTTATATTGGAAAACAGGCGGCGTATAATTTGCCGGAATACAAAGCGACGGGTCTAAATTGGTGCAGTTAGTTCCTTCATAAACGCGCCAACCGTAATTTGCGCCGCCGGTAATAATATCAACTTCTTCAATCGCGCTTTGCCCGACGTCCGCCGCCCAAAGCTGATTCGTGCCGCCGCGGTCAAATGAAAAACGCCACGGATTTCGCATTCCGATCGCCCAGATTTCCTGACAGGTATTGCCCGAAGTCGTGCTTCCGTTGTCGCATCGTGTAGTATTCGCGCCGATAAAAGGATTAGTCGGCGGAATCAGATACGGATTGGGCGAACCTTGCGGGACATTAGGGTCGATCCGAAGCATTTTGCCTAAAAGCAGTGTCCGGTTCTGCGCGCGGTTGCCCGGGTCGTTTCCCGAACCGCCGTCGCCCATTCCGACATAAAGATAACCGTCGGCACCGAATTCGACCATCCCGCCGTTATGATTTGAAAACGGCTGCGGAATGGTCAATAAAATTCTTTCCGTCGCAATATTGCCCGTGTTCGAACTGCCGTTTCCGGTCGTCGTCACGTATTCGGAAATGATCGTCGCGCCGTCGCCGACGCGGGTATAGTTCACATAAAATTTGCCGTTCGCCGCAAACTGCGGGTGAAAGGTCAATCCCAGAAGCCCGCGTTCGTCGCCGGACGATCCCGGAATAACGATTTTTGAACTCAGATTGATAAAATCCGTCGGCGCACTCGCGCCCGGTTGTAAAACCTTGATAATTCCCGTCTGCTGGACGATAAATATCCGTTTGCTTCCGTCTTTCGCGCTTCTCAGCAAAACCGGACGCGAAACGACGCCGACCGGCAGAAACGTCTGCAAACGCGATGTGTAAGGCGCGGGAACGCCCTGTCCGAACGAATTTATCGTCAGAACAGCCGATAACAAAACTGCCCAAAATCCTAATTTCTTCATTCTTTTCTCCAAAATAAAATTTTTCTAACGGGGGATTTTTCCTTCTCCGAGTTTCTGTAAATCTTCTTCGGCAAATTCAACGTCGCGGCTCCGCGAACAGCGGTCAACACGAAGTTTGCCGTCCTCGTCTTCGGGCGCGTAAATCAGATATTTGCCGCCCTTCTTAAACCACGTCTGAAAACGCGCCGTTTCGTAAACATAAATTTCAAGGCGCTTGGTATTTGCGCCCTTCCAGTATTTTTCGACCTTAAAATCAACGCGGCGGACATCACCGTTTTTCTCATCGCCGACGACTTCGCCGACAAACACGGCTTTCGATTGCCGGTAAGCGATCTCAAAAGACCGAATCGCACATTTTGCGCCGAAATTACGCGATTCGCGCTTTTCGCCGTTTGAAGATTAGACGAAAAGCCGAAACTGATGGCTGAAAAAACAGCCGCCAAAGCGACAATAATTCTGATTTTCATTTCTTTTTCCCACCCGAAAAGGTTTGCTAAAGATTATTTAAATTGTAACGATTCGGCAAATGTAAAAGCAAGATGTTTATTTGCAAAAAATCAGTATAGTGAGCGGTAGCGAGTCCGTTTCGCTATCACGAAGTTTACTGAACAAAGATGTTCGCTACCGCTCACTATACTGATTAAGAGTCAAGTTACAGCCGGTAGCGCACCTTTTTCCTTTTCAAATCCGCGTCTTCATTCTCGAAATTCTGTAAACGCAAAGTAACGTCCGCCGTCATTCGCAAATCGGATTGTTCACCGTTCTTTAAATGAAAATAACCCGCCGCCGCGATCATCGCCGCGTTGTCGGTCGAAAGCTGTTTCGAGGGAAAATAAACGGGCAGATTCCGCTTTAAGCCAAATTTTTCAGCCGCCTCGCGCAAAGCGAGATTGCAGGCGACACCGCCCGCGACGATCAGGGTTTTCGGCTGAAGTTCGGTGGCGAGCTTCTCGACATTTGCCATCAAACTTCGCACGACCGTCGCCTGAAAGCTCGCCGCAATGTCTTTGATCTTCTGATCCGGCTCTTCATTTTCCCCAACAGGCACGATCTCGTTTTCGCGGATATAACGCGAAACGGCGGTTTTCAGACCGCTGAAACTAAAATCCGGTCGCCCGTCGGAAATCTTCGCGACCGGAAATTTTATCTTCGCGGCATCGCCTTCTTTTGAAAGTTTTTCGATCACGGGTCCGCCCGGATAAGAAAGTCCGAGCATTTTGGCGACTTTATCGAACGCTTCGCCCGCCGCATCATCGCGCGTCCGCGAAACGATCTTATATTTGCCTTCTTCGGGAATAAAGAAAAGATTTGTATGTCCGCCCGAAACGATCAGCGCAAGCGCCGGATATTCGACCGGCGGGTTTTCAAAAACTATCGAATAAACGTGTCCTTCGATATGGTTGACACCGATAAACGGAATGTCCAAACCCCACGCCAAAGCCTTTGCGTAACTTACGCCGACCAGCAAAGAACCGATCAATCCCGGACCTTGCGTAACCGCAACCGCGTCCAAATCCTGAAAAGTAACGTTCGCTTTTTCGAGCGATTCTTTAACAACCGGCTCGATTTTTTCCAAGTGTTCACGCGCCGCGAGTTCGGGAAAAACTCCGCCGAACGGACGGTGCAGTTCGATTTGCGACGAGATTACCGACGACAAAATTTCTCTGCCGTCTTTGACGACCGCCGCCGCCGTTTCATCGCACGAGCTTTCAACGCCTAAAACTAACATTCTTAAATTTTAATACAAAAACGCGTCTTCCGTAGGGTAGAAAACGCGATGCTGGGGTGAAACTTGTTGATGTAAAAATTTATTGACGATTACGTTCGATTTCCGCCGGACTTTTCAAATCGCCGTCAACCGCGCCGCCGATAATGCCGGTAAGAAACAATATCGCGGCGATCACGATAAAAGCCAGAACACTCAATAAAGCCCAGATCACGCCGCGATACGACCGTGCCGTGTCTTCCCTGACCACTCTTTCCTCGCCGTCAACCGTTATAGTATCTTTTGCCATATATTTCTCCTTAAAAATAGTTTCGATATTTTCAACTTATTAATTTGGCAATGCCCGTGCCAAACACGAAAAATGACTGTAAACATTGCCTTTTATTAATTTTTTGGAAAAATAATATTTTTTTTTCGTATCGTAACAAAACGCAGGCTTTGAACGAATTTGATACACCGTCCGCAATTTCCCGTGCGGCGTAAAACCTGTTGCCTGACATTCGCGTTCCGAGCCGTAAATAATGACCCGATAAATCGCTTAAGTTCTGTTTTTGTTTTATTTTATAGGGCTTTCCTATAAAATGAAATTAGCATTTCCGGCATTTGATAAATTGCCTCCAACTTCAGTTGGAGGTTAAGTTTGATTTTTATGAAAGGCTTGAGCCGAATTTCTGAAAAAACAAATCTTCCTGACAGCTTTAGCTCAATTGAGCTAAAGCTGTCAGGAAGATAATAAAATTAAAGAGTTCGGCTAAAGCCTTTTTTGGTTGACTTAGATAACCTCCAACTGAAGTTGGAGGCAATTTATTTTTATAGGAAAGCCCTGTTTTATTTTAAGAAAATAATTTCATTTTTGTTTTTTTTTATTGTCGAAATCTGACTTGTTGCGTATAATCCAGCAAGCGTCAAAAACGCCTTCCAAATATCAGAAAACAATGGAGAAAAATTTAATGAATTTTCAAAGTCAG